>CBHWAL010000276.1:0-6663 GCA_966111495.1 uncultured Achromobacter sp.
TCTTTTTTGTGTAGTCAATGCGTGAACAACAGGTGTCGTGCGCTGGGGCCGGCCGCTGACGGCCGGCCGGCGTCACAGGGGTATGTCGATATCCAGCAGCGGCGCGTGCTGCTGCGCGCCGTACACATCCACGTCGCCCACAGCGCCGGAAGCCACGGGCCGCGGCAGCGTCGCCTTCCACGCCAGCGCTGGCGGGTATTCAGTGAACAGCACGTCCACTTCACGCACGCCGTACAGGCGCGCAATCAGCGCGGCGCTGACGACGCCCGTGGCGCGCACGCGCTCGAACAGCGCCGGATCATCGAACATGACGTCCAGCGTGATGGAAAAGGGCCCGGCATTCTTGCTCTTGCAGGCCTTGGCGATGTCTTTCAGTCTGGCCACGTCGGCTCTCCCCGCTCAGACGGTTTCGTATTCGATGGGAAACAGGCTGAGCGGATCAGCCACCTCGATCACGTGCTGCATGAAGAATTCGTAGATCGGGCCGCGCTCGATATCGGACGGGGAAAACGGAAAGGCCATGTTGCCTTCGCGGCACATGCGCCCCGGAAAGTCCGAATGCAGCAGCGTCACGCGGGCCAGCGACAGCGCCGCGTTGGCGATCTCCTGCGTCCTGCCCACCACTTCCGCCACGATGGCGAGTTCTTGCGGCAGGAAACCGGGATTCGGCTCCCAGGCCCCCATCACGCCGTTTGCGCCGTAGACGCGCAGCACCAGCTTCCAGTCCTGGGGGTCCAGTCCAAGGGCCGTGACCTTCGTCGTAGTGGATGTGCGCACAAAGTCGAGGAAGCTCTCGGCCTGACCGATCAGGCCCGGATCGCGCGTGGCGGCAAACGCCACCGCGCTGTAGCCCGCCCGCTTCACGCCCTCCAGCTTGATCGTGTAGCGCTGAGGCTCCCACTTCATGCCCGTGATCCGCACACGGCGGTCAGACACCGGCCGGATCTCGCAATCGCGGGTGTCGACGCAGCCACCGGGTTCATACCGCAACACGGGACTCGCGTTCTCGTGCAGCGCCTGCACCGCCACCGACAGCGGCGTGCAGCGCAGTTCCGGATTGAGCGGCTCGGCCTCCACGTAGTCCTCGCCCACCGTGACCATAAGGCAATCGTGTTTCTTGGGGATCGCGGCGTTGCACGCACACTCCAGCATCTTGCCGGCATACCAGGCGGGCGCCTCAGGCAGGCCGTGGTGCATGGCCAGCGCCACCCATGGCGCCGGGTCCGTGCCCCGTCCACCCAGGATCACCTGCGCACCCTCGGCCAAGGCCTGGCGATACGGCTCCGGCCCCATCATGCCGACGATGCGCACCGCGTCGTCGACATCCTGCGCCGTCAACGCGTCCGCCGTGCCCAACGCCCGAATGCGGTCCTCGGCGATGGCCTGTCGAATCACGGCCGGGTTCTGCTCGGCATGAATCAGCGCCATCTTGAAATGCAGGCCATGTTCGCGGGCGATCTCGCGCACGATGTCGGCGCAGGCCTGCAGGTGCGGCTCGCCCCCTGCGCCGCCGCACGTGCCCACCATCATCGGGATGCCGTTGGCAATGGCTGCACGCAGCAGCAGCGACAGGTCGCGCTTCATGGCCAGGCGGGAATTCAATGTCTTGCCGGACCCCAGGTAATGCGGGCCGGGATCACTGGAGCCGCCATCCACGCCGACCATGTGGGGCTTGAGTTCCATGGCCGCCTTGATCGAGGCCTCCGGAAACCCGTAGCCCAGGATGCCGCTGGCCGACATCATGCGCACGCTTTGAGTGGTCATGTCCGTGGTCCTCAGCGGCTGCCGGCCTTCCAGTCGCCCGCGCGCGGCCGCGGGAGGCCCAGGTTGCCGCGCAGCGTGCCG
Organism: uncultured Achromobacter sp.; assembly: GCA_966111495.1. GTDB lineage: Bacteria > Pseudomonadota > Gammaproteobacteria > Burkholderiales > Burkholderiaceae_B > Achromobacter. The sequence continues at coordinate 1,846 of CBHWAL010000276.1, forward strand.
CTGCCGTATTCCTTGCGCACCAATCCGCGTTTCTGCAGGTGCGGAATGACAAGCCGCACGATCTCCTCGTATGTGCCGGGGACCGAGGTCGCCGACAGCACGAAGCCATCGCACCCCTTGCTGAACCACTCTTCCATCATGTCGGCCACCTGCTCGCCGGTGCCGCAGAACACCGGGCCATCATTCAGCGTGCCGCGGCCCGACGCCTCGACAAAGTCGCGCACCGACGGATTCTTCTTGCCGCTCACCTGCACGACCTTGTCGCGCAGGCTCTGCCACGACATCGCGGCAAGCTCCGCGTCGGTAAAGGGCTGGTCGTAGGGCCGGCCGGAGAAATCGATGTTGGCCGTCTCGCCGATCATCGTCAGGCCATCGATGGGCCGCGACAGGCCGGCGATCATGTCGCGCTTTTCGCGGGCCAGGCTTTCGGTCTCGGCGGCAATGATCTTGACCTCGGCGGCCACCTTCAGGTCGTCGGGATTGCGGCCGGCCTTGGCCACGCCGTCCTTGAGCGCCTGATACTGCTTGATGCCGCCTTCCAGCGTGGGGTACTTGGCGAACACCACTTCGGCCCAGCGCGCCGCGAACGCCAGCCCGCGCCCGCTCTGGCCCGCCTGCAGGATCACCGGGTTGCCCTGCGGCGAACGCGGCACGGACAGCGGGCCGCGCGACCGGAAGAAGCGCCCTTCGTGATCCAGCCGGCGCACCTTGTCCGGATCGGCGAAGAACCCTTCGGCCTTGTCGGCGACGATGATGTCGTCCTCCCACGTGTCCCAATGGCCCATGACCACTTCCATGAATTCATCGGCGCGGTCGTAGCGCAGGTCATGCTCCAGATGTTCGGTGTGGCCGAAGTTGGCGGCTTCGGAATTGTTCATCGAGGTGACCACGTTCCAGGCCACGCGGCCCTTGGTCATGAGGTCCAGCGTCGCGAACAGGCGCGCCACATGGAACGGTTCGTAGTAGGTCGTGGAGTACGTGGCGCCCAGTCCAAGGTGGCGGGTGGCCATCGCCATCGCCATCAGCACCGCCGTGGGTTCGAGCTTCACGGCGCGCACGCCGTGGCGCACGGTCTCGTGGTGATTGCCGTTGTAGATGTCCGGCATCGCCAGGCGGTCGTCGAAGAACGCCATGTCGAAGCAACCGTCTTCCAGCGTGCGGGCGATGCGCTGGTAGTACTCCGGCGTCAGGTAGTCGGTCATGCTCGACGGATTTCTCCACGAGCCGGCGTAGTTGGAACAATTCTGGGCTTGCAGGAAGGCCACCAGGGCCATTTGACGGGCGGTTGTGCTCATTGCTTTTCCGGTTTCCGGTGGGTTCGTGAAGAGATCGAAGTGGGCCCAGTATTGGTGTCGACTCGGATATGCACAATTTCCGCGGCGTGATACATCTATAACCACCATGAATCAATCCAACGACCCGTCCGCCCTCACCCGGCTCGAACTTTCCGAGCTGGAAACCTTTCTCTGGGTCGTGCGCGAAGGCAGCTTCAGCGAAGCCGCGCGCAAGCTGCATCTGTCCCAGCCCGCCGTCACCAATCGCGTCAAACGGCTTGAAGACAAGCTGCGCACCAAACTGCTGCAGCGGACCACGCGCCAGGTCAGCGCGACGCCGGAAGGCATCCGCCTGCGGGACGCGGCCGAAGCCGCATTGGCGGGGCTGCGCGATGTCATGCGCCAGTTCCAGAACAGCGCTGAAACCGGCCGCCACCGCATCGTGGTGGCGTGCACGCCGATGCTGGCCGCGACGGTGCTGCCGCGCCTGATCCACGACTACCAGCAGCGCTATCCGGACATCCAGGTCGTGCTGCGGGACCTGCCCTATGCGCAGGTCGTGCAGGCGATCACGCAGGACGCCGCGGACTTCGCCGTGGCAGCGCTGGACACCAAGCAGCGCGGGTTGCAATTCCAGTCGCTGGCCGAGGAAAAGGTGATGCTCGTAGTGCCCGCCGGCCATCCGCTCGCCGCGCATGCCAGCGTCACACTGTCGATGATCGCGCCCTATCGGATCATGTTCCTGGACCGCTACCTGTCGCTGCGCAAGCACCTGACCGAGGAATTCGCCAAGCAAGGGTTGAGCTTCGAGCACACCACGGCATCGACCCTGCCCACGCTGCTCGGCATGATCGACGCCGGCAATTGCGTCACCTTCCTGCCGCGCACCATGGTCCAGCGCAACGCACAGTCGTCGCGCGTGCTGATCGAGATCCAGGACCTGGACGCCACCCGTCACTGGGGCTGCATCCTGTCGCGCCGGGCCGAGCTGTCGGCCGCCGCGCAAGCCTTCAAGGACTACCTGCGCAAGCACTTTCGCGAGCAGCTTGCCGAACCGGTCTGAGTCCTCGCATTCATAACGGTACGTAATAGGCGCATACCGGAACACAATTTGTGGCCGGTTCCCCGCCGCTCCTAGACTTGGCGCCATGCCAGGCGGGAAGCGGCGGCGCGGGTTGCTTGCCTTGCCGCGGGCCTGGCGCCCACGAAACAGGATGCGAGCATGACACCCTTCGACAGCAAGGAATTCCGCCGCGCGCTTGGCGCGTTTCCCACCGGCGTCACCGTGATCACCACCTGCGATGCCGCAGGCAAGCCTTATGGCGTCACCGCCAACTCGTTCAGCTCGGTCTCGCTGGATCCGCCGCTGATCCTGTGGAGCCAGTCCACCACCTCCAGCAGCTACCCGGCGTTTCGCGACTGTCCGCGTTTCGTCGTGAACATCCTGGCCGACCATCAGGTCCACGTGTCGAACCAGTTTGCGAAGTCAGGCGCCGACAAGTTCCGCGAAGTCCCCGTCATGACTGGTCTGGGCGGCGTGCCCATCATCGACGATTGCGCGGCGCATCTGGAATGCGTGAAGGTCGCCGCCTATCCCGGCGGCGATCACGTCGTCTACCTGGGCCAGGTGGAAAAGATCTTTCGCAGCGGCCACCATTCGCTCGCGTTTGGCGACGGCAAATACCTTCGGACCTTTGCGCACGACCTGGGCGAAGTCGGCAACCAGACTGGCGCGGCGAGCCTCGGCAACTTAAAGGCGCAGCGGATCGCGATGGCGGCGCTGCCGGCCATTTGCGAACACATCGGCCAGCGCACGGTCGGCATCGCGGTGTGGGGCAACCAGGGCGCCACCATCATCGGCTGGGAACCGTCCGCGCATCCCGTCAGTCCTTACCTGCAAGCGGGCGTGGTCGTGAGCCTCACGCAATCGGCCACCGGCATCGCCTTTGCCGCGTTCATGCCGCCGGCGCAGACGCAGGCGGCCATCGACGAGGAACTGCAGGCGCGCGCGCGTAGCGGCCAGCCCGACAACGGCCAGTTCGCGCAGCGCATTGCCGAGGCCCGGCAGCACGGCTTGGCGCGGGCCGTGGGTACGGCCGCCTCGCCACGCCACCAGGTCACGGTCAACGCGTTCAGCGCGCCCGTGTATGACGCGGCCGGCAACATGGTGATGGCAATCTCCACGACCTGCGAGGCCGAACGCCTGCCGGCCGACTGGGACGGCGACGTGCCCGCGGCGCTGCTCGCGGCGGCGCGCGAACTGTCGCATCGATTGGGAGGTGTCATCGACGTGTAGCAACCCGCCCCTAGAGTGTCGGCTCCGATTGAATCCCAAAGAGGACTCTCATTTTGAAATCGACACTCCGCATTGCAGCGGCTGGCGCCTGCCTGTCCGCTTTCTCCCTGGCAGCGCCCGCCGCGCTCGCCGCCACCGCCACCTCGGTCCAGCTCTATGGCCTGATCGACACCGGCCTGCAATACCTCAGCAACGGCCCGGACGGCAACAGCAAGACCGGCATGAGCGCCGGCAACCTGAACGGTTCGCGCTGGGGCCTGAAGGGCTCCGAGGACCTGGGCGACGGGCTCTCCGCCATCTTCGTGCTGGAAAACGGCTTTGACTCCAGCAACGGCAACAGCCTGCAGGGCGGACGGCTGTTCGGACGCCAGGCCTACGTGGGCTTTTCCAGCAACACGTGGGGCCGCCTGACGCTGGGCCGTCACAACACGCTGATGATCGAATGGATGAGCAAGTACAACCCGTTCGACAACGCCAACTTCTCGATCAAACGGCCGGACGCCGCGTTCTCGGACCGCACCGACAACGCCGTCATGTACGTCGGCAAGCTCGGCCCGGTGTCCGTCGGCGGCTACTACAGCTTCGGGTGGAACAACGAACAGTCGTTCGATGACAGCAAGCTCGGACGCATGGTGGGTGGCGGCCTGCGCTACAAGTCGGGCGGCCTGGACGCCGCGCTGCTGTATCACTCCAAGAACGCCGACAAGCCCAAGGCCGGCGCGGGCAGCAGCAACCGCGAAGACCGGGTGGTTGCAGGCCTGTCGTACGACTTCGAGGACATCAAGGTCTACGCCGGCTACCGCTGGCTGGACCAGAAGCTGACGCAGCGCAGCTACAAGAACAACATGACGTGGGTGGGCGCCAGCTACAAGCTGCAGGGCAACGCGCGCGTGTCGGCTGCCGTCTATCACCTGAACGACTCGGTGTGCGACGACATGAACAACGCCGCCTGCCCCGCCGTGCAGGCCGCCGGCACGGGCCAGAAGTCGACCATGATCGTGCTCGGCAACGAATACGACCTGTCCAAGCGCACCACGCTGTACGCGGTGGCGGCCTACGCCATCAACGACGACAAGTCGTCTCTGAGCGTGGTCGGCGGCAAGTATGGCGCCAACGTCGAGCCGGGCAAGAACCAGTTCGGCCTGAACCTCGGCATGCGGCATCGGTTTTGAGCGCGTCCGCCTCCAACGCCGGCGGCACGGCCATCGCCGTGCGCGGCCTGCGGCATGCGTTCAACGGCCATACGGT
>CBHWAL010000277.1:0-6603 GCA_966111495.1 uncultured Achromobacter sp.
ATACTGGAGGTGTATAGCCAGGCGGAGCATGCTGTTGCTCGATCCAGGCACCTTGATACCAGACATGAGAATCGTTAGGCCTCGGTTTCACAGTAGTCGTAAGCGTCTTCGGAATGTTCCTATTGTTCGCTGTGAGCGGATCGTAATCGTCCTCAAACGAATAGATCATCCCAGTTTCGGTGTCTTGATATTCCTTCATAGAGCTATCGCCGTATCTCAAAAAGTCTACTTGGTCACCGGGCCTCGCCACCCAAACGCTACTTCCGCATCTCAAACCGATTCGCCGCCCCAGCCGCCGGCTCAAAGTAATACTTAGGCTCCCGATAAACCAACTCCTGCAACGCAGCATCCAGCTTCGGCAGCTCGAAACTCGCAGCACTACGCGCCTTCCGAAAATCCTCAATACTGGCCGGCAAACGCTCCAGCGTCATCGACGCCAGCGAACACACCCATTCCCGCGCCAACACCCCGCACGAATCCTTGACCATGACCGGCTGGTCGTCCGGCATCTTGTACCCATCCATCAGCACCACATCGCCCGCTTCCAGCGTGATCGTGGCCAGCGGCGTGAAGAGCAGTTCCGTGTCAACGCCGGCAACCGGCAGCATCTCTGCCTCGCGATTGTGGAAGGCGCGTTTGGCCCCTTCCACCCAGCGATACTCGCGCGCCGCCTCATTGCAGCCTTCCCCGAAGCGCAACGTGACCTCGCAGCCGGCGCCCAGCCCATCCTCGCTAGCCAAAAGCGGCGTCCAGGGGCCTTCCTTCTTGAAGTCGATGTCAGCCGTCTCCGTCAGCGTCGCCATGCCGAGATCTTTCAGATAATCCATCGACTTCGCGCGCGCATCCGAGTCCGGCAACGCGGTGCGCGGCTGGTGATAGGTGATGCGATTGAGCCGATACTCGCCAGGCCACACCGGAATCACCTGATACGCGAGCGCGCCGCGCGTCGTCTGGAACAGCGGGCCTGTATCCGAGAAGTCAAACTTGTGCTTGCCTTGGCCCACGGTCATCGCAAATCCCTTCTCGGTCTTATGCTGCCAATGCAGGAGCGTGCTGTGCTGGCGGGTAAATTGATCCCGCGTGTCCGCATCATCGAAGTTGCGCGGCGTTCCCGCATCGAAATTGACGGTCGGGATCACCACAATCGCCATGTCCTTGCGGGCTTGGTCGAACAGCTTGTCGGTGTTGGCGACGTGCCGTTTCCGCATGGCTGCCGCCTCGGCCTGTAGCGCTTCATTGCTGGGCGACTGTGCCCAGGCAGCAAGCGGGGCGAACAGGGCGGACACGCATACAAGGGCCAGCACGCGGCGAGACAGCGTCATCGGTCTTCGTTCCTTTATAAGTCGGAGGTTGAGCCTATCGGCGTCTGCTGCCCATCTGGCCGAACATGGCCTCGGGCGAAGACGCCAGGGCATGATCTCGCGGCGCGCGCTCATGAGAAGCGACTAGCTGGTCCACTTCCTGGCTGCACTGCTGGATGCCTTCCGCAACTTGCAGGCGACGGGTCATGCGCATGCGTCGTACCCCGCCCCAGAAGCACGCGAGCAGCCGCTCAGAGTAGACTGACAGCCTCTCTCACCATTTAGAGTCCCCATTCATGCTCGTCAAAGCCCTGCGTGTCGGCCTGGGTCAAATCATTGTCCTGGGCGACGCACTGACCCGTCCGCGTCCGCAGAAGCGCTCGCCGCAAGGCCAGGCCGCCGTCAACGCCGACGCGGCCGCGCTCTCGCTGTATCAATTCCAGGCCTGCCCGTTCTGCGTGAAGACGCGCCGCGCGATGCATCGGCTCAACGTGCCGATCACGCTGAAGGACGCCAAGCATGACCCCGAAGCGCGCGCCGCGTTGCAGGCGGGCGGCGGCAAGGTGAAGGTGCCTTGCCTGCGCATCGAAGACGCCGAGGGCACGCGCTGGATGTACGAGTCCAACGACATCATCGCGTACCTGGAAAAGCGGTTTGCCAACGTCGCCTGATTGACCCGCGCGATCATGACGCCTGCCGTGACTCGGATGACCATTGCGCTATGCGCGACCAGCCTGCTTGCCGCATGCGAACCCTCGCTGCCGCCACCGCCGGCTGGGTCGAAGCTCACCGCCGAAACCATCGCCACGCGCGAAGCGCCGGCTGAACATCAGTTCAAGGGCGTGCTCGCTGGCAAACCCATTCATCTGCTTGCCCACAACTGCAAGGTGTATCGGGTCGATCAAGCTGAAGGGGAGAACGTGAGCTGGACGTTGGTGCTGGAGGGCGACTTCTATCCCTTGCCGACGTCATGCTTGAGTCAATCGCTGACGGAAAAAAAGGGCACCGTGACGGCTTTCATCGGACGGCAGGCGCTTGGGGCGGGCGGTTGCTGCACGGGAACGCCGGAGTATCGGACAAAGGATGGGGTGACCTGGAAGCCGAATTGAAGGTTGCTCCGAAACGCAGCGCAACATATCCGCATCAAGGCGAAATCGGTTGAAACCCGGGCCGGGTAGGCGCGTCACATAATCCTCGCCAGACAGCCGCCACGTTGGCGCTTCATCGAGGAGAAATGAGATGAGCCGGAAGGGAACTCTGATTGTGGCGATGGCGTTCAGCAGCATGCTGATGGCGGCCGCCGCGCAGGCGGAAAGCTGCAGCAAGAATATTCACGGCGGTCAGGATTGCACCCATGACGATGGCACCCGGTCTTGGAGCCAACCCAATATCAGCGGTGGCTTCGACACCACCTACAGCGACGGCCGCACGTCAAAAAGCAGCAGCAACATCGGAGGTGGTTTCGACACCCGCTACAGTGACGGCACCACCTCAACAAGCCGGAGCAACAACGGCGGCGGCTTTGACACCGTCTACAGCGACGGGCGGACATCCAAAAGCAGCAGCAACATTCTCGGCGGTCACGATACCCGCTACAGCGATGGCACCACCGCATCCAGCCAAGCCAACATAACAGGCGGCCACAGCACGCAATACCGTGGTGAGGATAAGCGATGGCCGATGAATCCGAAGTGATTTGCACATCGCTGACGGCCGGGATGGTCTGGCGCGGTCGCGCCTTACCGATATCCCACGATTCATCCTCTGCTTGCCGCAGCCGACTGAGCCGATGCCCAGGGCGAAGGCGGCGGCATTGACGCCGGCGTAACGCGCGTCAAGCCGCCAGCGCCGCGACCAGCCAAGCCAGTGATTAACGGGACGATCGACCGTCGCCAGACATCGACACCGGACGCCCCCGCGTCATCGATTCCAACACGCCATCCCGCCGCACCCAGCCATGAAACAACGCCGCGGCCAGATGCAGCAGCACCGTCGCGAACAGCAGGAAGGCCAGATAGCGGTGCGCGCCGCGCAGCCAAGCGAACAGCGCCGCATCCGCAGGCGCAATGGACGGCAACTGCCAACCGCCCGCCATGACCGGATAGCCACCCGCCGACAGCATCGCCCAGCCGATCAGCGGCATTGCGAACATCAGCACGTACAGCAGGACGTGCGAGGCCAGCGCCGCGTGACGTTGCCAGGCCGGCAGGTCCGCCGGCAACGCAGGCGTGCCCTTGAACACGCGCCTGGCCAGCCGTATGCACACCAGCGCCAGCAGCGCCAAGCCCAACGGCTTATGGATCTGCACCAGCCACTGATGCCGCTCGGACACCGACGCCACCATGCCCACGCCGATGAACAGCATCGCGAGTATGCCGGCCGCCATCGACCAATGCAGCACGCGTGCGAACAGGCTGAACGTGGCGGGCGGGCGGCGGGTTTGATTGGGCTGCATGTTCATTGGGCGCGCTCCGGTTGGGTCGATTGGGATGACGCTGCGGCGGCGGGAGGCGGCCCTTCGCCCGTGCGGCGTTCATAAGAGGCCGCATAGGCCGCGGAACGCGCCGCCAGCAGCGGGTCGTCGGAAACAGCAATGCCTTGCGGCAACACGGTCGGGTCGTAGTTCACGTCGCGGCACGGGCCGTCGCTTTGCGGTGCGCTGCTTGTGATCACCACGGTGCCGGCGTCAATGGTCGGCCGGTCTGCGGGCCACTGGCGGGTTGCGTCGTTGGTGGAATCGCGGGGCTGGCCCAGGGTGAGCAGCAGACGCCAGCGCAACGGCCCTTGCGTCAGGCGCTGTTGCAGGTCCGTGTGCAGATAGTCGGCATCGTGCCCCGGCTGCGCCGCCGGTGCCGCCGCCGCGTCCACCGGCGCCAACTGCCAGCGCACCGGCTGGCGCTTTCCGTTCCCATCGACCAGGTAGAACGCGTTCAGGCCGTAATAGTCTTCGGTGGCGTAGCTGGCTGAAGGCTTGGCGGTCTTGGCCCACGCGCGGAATGCTGCCGTTTCAGGATGCGCTGCGAAGAACGCCTGCATGCGCTGCGGATCGGGCTTGCCCGTCTTGGGGTCGGGGCGACCGGCCAGCTGCTGATCGTAGAACGCCTGCGGGGTCGACAGCGGGAACACCGGCATGCTGTTCATGCCGGTTCGCCACTGTTCGCCATTGGCCGACGTGAACATCAACGCAAAGCTGCGGATCGGAACGCTGGAGTCCGACGCGTAAGGGTTGCCGCCGGGCAGGGCCAGCCGTCCCACCACCGGCGTGCTGCCCGGGGCGAACACCGAGGCAGTGGATAAGTCGTGGGCTGCGCCGCTGCTTTCGAAGCGGCCGATGACACAGACGCCTTTGGCGTGGTTGCGGCGGAAGCCCTCGTGGACGCCGCTGTTGGCTTCCAGCGCGTTCACCACGCGGTCTGGGGTCAGGCGCTGAGGGTCGAGCCAGCCGCCTACGTAGGCGAACGCGGCGCCGGAGGCGAGCACGATGGCGCCGATTGCGGTGAGGCGAAGGAGGGTTTGGGGGGTAGTGAGCGGCCGGGGCTTCTGAGGCCGGTCTTCCGAGGGCTGACCACCTGGTTGCCGTACACCCGACGGTTGGCGATTCGACGGCAAGCGGCCCGGCGGCTGGCTTCCCGGTGGCGTTTGACCCGGCGGCGGGCCGTTGCGATCAGATCCTTGTTGCATAAGGCTCCTTGCCCATGGGGCGATGAATACCCCTGTAGGACGCCGTGCGAAAAAAGTTATTCCCCCAGGGAATAAACCCGCCGGACCGGCGTCTTACTGCATTGACCTGTAAGCTGGTTGCGCAGGCCTGTCCCAGGAACCCGCCATGATTCAACCGGTCCGCGTGCCACCCGACGCGCCGGCATCCACCGACGACGAGATGCCAGCGGAAGAACTCTCCGACGCCGTGCTGCGCCAACTACTGCCGCGCCTGCGGCGTTTTGCGCTGCGCCTTACGCGCGATGCAGTCGCGGCCGACGACCTGGTGCAATCCACCTTGGAAAGAGCGCTCACCCGCTGGCGCGGCCGCCGTCCGCAAGGCGACGTGCGCGCGTGGCTCTTCACCATCCTGTACCGCCAGTTCCTGGACGCCCAACGCCGCTCGCGCCGCTATGCGCGGCTGCTGTCATGGTTTGCCGGCTCCGACGCCGCCGCGCCGTCGGCCGAGCGCGAGGTCATCGCGCGATCTTCCCTGGATGTCTTCGAACGCCTGCCCGAGGCACAGCGCACGCTGCTGTGGCTCGTCAGCGTGGAAGGCATGAGCTACAAGGCCGTCGCCGATGTTTTAGACGTGCCGCTAGGCACCGTCATGTCGCGCCTGTCCCGCGCGCGGAGTGCCTTGCGTGAATTGCATGAGGGACAGGCCGGCGAGGCTCGTCTGAGGATATTGAAATGAAAGAACGCGCTATTGATGATCTGACGCGTAATGCGTATGTGGACGGACAGTTGGATCCGTCGCAATTGCAGGAGCTGCAGGCGTATTTGCGGGCGCATCCTGATGAGGCGCAGGAGCTGGAGGCTTGGCGACGCGATGCGCAGCGGCTGCGGGAAGGGGCTGGCGGGGATGGTTTGCCGGGGAATCCTGCGTTGGATCCTGCTGCGGTGCGTGCCGGGTTGCGCATTCGCACACGGCGGCGGATGGTGATGGCGGCTAGTCTCGTTGTGGCGGTGGCGATTGGCAGCGTCACGGGATGGAGTGCTCGCGACACGGCCTTAGCGAATCGGGTGCTGCCGATGCAGGACGCGATGCAGGCTTATCGGTTGTTTGCGTCTGCGGATGCGCCGCAGCCGGATGTGCGTGCGGACGCAGGTGATCTGCAGGGGTGGTTGGATGCGTATTTTGCGCATGCCGAGCGGTTGCCTAATTTGAGCGATAGCGGGTTTATGCCTGTTGCTGCGCGTTTGTTGGCTACCGATCAGGGGCCTGCGGCGCTTGTTATCTATGAGAATGCGGGGCAGCGCGCTACGTTTTATATCCGGCCGCCTGGGCCGGGTGGGCAGTTTTTGGCGCAAGGGAGCCGGAGGGATGGGGAGCTGGTGGCGCGGTATTGGTCGGGGCAGGGGTACAACTATGCGTTGGTGACGTCGGGGGATGGGCGCGGTCAGAACATGCAAGTGGGTGAATCGTGACGCCTCGAAGCGATTAACGCGTCAGATCGCGCAAGTTTTCGTCGAATCTAACGGCTGGGGCCTGTCGCATGTCGCGGCAGGCCCCAGCCGGGTTTGCGCCGCTTGAATCCACGCCCGCGCGGCGTGCGTCGGGGCGGCGTAAACGCCGTCATGTGCGCACCCTCGTGCCCGA
>CBHWAL010000278.1:0-6594 GCA_966111495.1 uncultured Achromobacter sp.
CCGACGCCAGCGACGATCGCAGCACTTCGGGATCGGTGACGGCGGCGCGGTTGTTGAAGTCCAGCTCGTCATCGAGCCGGATGCAGACACCCGGCCCCACCCGGCCGCAACGGCCGGCGCGCTGGTTGGCCGAGGCGCGGCTGATGGGCTCGATGCGCAGCTGCTCAACCTTGTTGCGCCACGAATACCGCTTGATGCGGGCAAGACCACTATCGACGACGAAGCGGATGCCGGGCACGGTCAGCGAGGTTTCCGCCACGTTGGTGGCCAGCACGATGCGGCGCGCGTTGCCGCGCGGGCGGAAAATCTGTTCCTGCTCGGCCTGCGACAGGCGCGCAAACAGCGGCAGCACCTCGGTGCCGGCCGGGTGCCGCTTGCGCAGCGCTTCGGCCGATTCGCGGATCTCGCGCTCGCCGGGCAGGAACACCAGCACATCGCCCGGGCCATGCCGCGCGCATTCGTCGACGGCGTCAACGATGGCGTCGATCAGGTCGCGCTCTTCGTCGCCCGACATGCGCTCGCGGTCGCGGCCGGTCTTGTTGGGCGCCGGCGCGTCATCGCCGGCGGCGGGCTCTTCGCGCACGGGCCGGTAGCGCACTTCGACGGGATACAGGCGGCCCGAGACTTCGATGACCGGAGCGGGCTTGTCTTCCGACGCGGCGAAATGCTTGGCGAAGCGCTCGGCGTCGATGGTGGCCGACGTGATGATGAGCTTGAGGTCCGGACGCCGCGGCAAGAGCTGCTTCAGGTAGCCCAGCAGGAAATCGATGTTCAGGCTGCGCTCGTGCGCTTCGTCGATGATGATCGTGTCGTAGCGGCGCAGGAGCGGATCACGCTGCGATTCGGCCAGCAGGATGCCGTCCGTCATCAGCTTGATGGACGCGTTGGGACCAGTGCGGTCGTTGAACCGCACCTGGTAGCCGACCACTTCGCCCATGGGCGTGTTCAGTTCCTCGGCAATGCGCTTGGCCACCGAGGTCGCCGCCAGGCGGCGCGGCTGCGTGTGGCCGATCATCTTCTGGCGGCCGCGGCCCAGTTCCAGGCAGATCTTGGGAAGCTGCGTGGTCTTGCCCGAGCCGGTTTCGCCGCTGACGATCACGACCTGATGGCCGGCGATGGCGCGCGCGATCTCCTGCCGCCGTGCGCTGACGGGCAGGTCTTCGGGATAGGTGACAGCCGGGATGGGCCGTTCGGGACGGGGCGCGGCGGGACGGCCTTCGGGACGGGCCCGGGGGGCTTGCCGGGCGTCTTCCGGGGACTGCTCCCGGTCAGTGGCGCGCGGCGCCGGCTTTTTCGGCGCCCGCGGGCTGGAGGATTCAGGCATGTAGGATTTATCCAATTAGCCCGCCATTATAAATTTCTGGCGGACTTAGCGCGCGCGGCCCCTTCCTACCCCGCGCGCGTGCCCTACAACAGCTTGCCCGGGTTCATGAGCTGGTTGGGATCGAGCGCCCGCTTGATCATCAGCATCAGGTCCATTTCCACCGGCGACTTGTAGCGGCGCAGCTCGTCGCGACGCAACTGGCCCACGCCGTGCTCGGCGCTGATGCTACCGCCGCGCTGGGCCACCAGGTCGTGCACGCGGCGGTTTAGCGCCGCGGTCAGCCGGGTGTATTCGGCGGGCGCAACGTCCAGCGGCAGCAGCACGTTGTAGTGCAGGTTGCCGTCGCCGATGTGGCCGAAGTTGATGATGGGCAGCCCCGGAAAATCCGACACCAGCGCCAGATCCGCTTCCTCGACGAATGCGGCCAGGCGCGAGATGGGCAGCGCGATGTCGTGCTTGATCGCCTTGCCCGCGCGCACCTGCGCCTGCGAGATGCCCTCGCGCAGCCGCCACAAGGACTGGACCTGAGTGTCGTTCATCGCAACCACGCAGTCCTGGATGAGGCCGGCCTCCAGCGCCGCGCCCAGCACGGTTTCCAGCAAGGCTGGCAGCCCGGCGGGTTCGGTGTCCGACAGCTCCACCAGGGCGTAATAGGAATGGCGGCCGGCCAGCGGGCTGGCCGCGCCGCTGACGTGCGCCACCACCAGATCCAGGCAGCGCGCGGACATCATCTCGAAGGCGGTGAGCCGTTCGCCGCAGACGCCCTGCAGGCGGCTGAGCAGCGCCACAACCTGCGCCGGCGTGTCCGCGCCCACCCAGGCCGCCACGCGGCCCGTGGGCGCGGGGAACAGCTTGAGCACCGCACCGGTGATGATGCCAAGCGTGCCCTCCGAACCGATGAACAGGCTCTTGAGGTCGTAGCCGGTGTTGTCCTTGCGCAGGCCGCGCAGGCCGTTCCAGACGCGGCCGTCGGGCAGCACCACTTCCAGCCCCAGCGCCAGGTCGCGCGTGTTGCCGTAGCGCAGCACCGCGGTGCCGCCGGCATTGGTAGCCAGATTGCCGCCGATGGTGCAACTTCCCTCGGCGCCCAAACTCAGCGGGAAGAAGCGCCCGACGTTGCGCGCCGCCGCCTGCACATCGGCCAGCAGCACGCCCGCGTCGGCGCACAGCGTGTTGTTGACCGGATCCACCTCGCGGATGCGTTTCATGCGATTCAGGCTCAGAACCACCTGCGCGCCGCTGCCGTCGGGCGTGGCGCCGCCGCTCATGCCGGTATTGCCGCCCTGCGGCACCACGGGCGTACGCGTCTGATGGCACAGCCGCATGACGGCCGATACCTCGGTGGCGTTGCGCGGCCGCACCACCACGGGTGTGCTGCCCTGCCACTTGCCCAGCCAGTCGCGCACGTAAGGCCCCTGCCCCTCGGCATCCAGCACCAGCCCGTTGTCGCCGACCAGGTGCGACAGCCGCTCGATGAGTTCGTGATTGCGCATGGTGGCCTCAGGCGCTGTGCCAGTTCAGCCGGATGCGGCCGATCGCCATCGCCGCGGCCGCCTGTGTCGGCTCGACGACGGGCACGCCCAGCTCGGCCTGCAGCCAGCCGCGGTAGGCGGCCATGCCGGCGCAGCCCAGCACCAGCACGTCGGCCTGATGTTCGTCGCGCAACCGCGCGCCGACGTGCAAGAGGCGCTCGCGGGTGCGCGCCTCGTCCGACAGTTCCACCACGCCCAGATCCAGCGGCAGCTCGGCCGCCACGCGGCCTGCAAGGCCGATTGCGCCGAACATCCGCCCATGACGCGGCAGCGACTGGCGCAGGATGGCGATCACGCCGACGCGCTGGCCCAGCGTCAGCGCGGTCAGCATGCCGCATTCGCTGATGCCCAGCACCGGCTTGCGCGTGGCTTCGCGCACCGCGTGCAGGCCCGGATCGCTGAAGCAGGCGATGACATAGCCCGCGGCGGCGGCGCCCTGCTCGGCGTCCAGCTTGCGCACCAGGGCGGCGAGCGGCAGCGTCACGCTTTCGACGTCGAGCTGCGTCTGGACGCCCGCCGGTCCCTCGGCCAGCGTCAGGCATTGGATGCGCGGACCGCCGGCCATGCGCAGCGGTTCCAGCGCGGCATCGAACGCGTCCGTCACGGCCTGCGTGGAATTGGGATTGATCACAAACAGGGTCTGTTCCATTCGTCCGTCCTGGTCGTCCGTCCTGGTGGTGGCCGGGGCCGCGCCATGTTGATGCGGACCGGGGCAAGGTACGGCGCCAGTCTATCTGCGGGCGGCCTGAGCATGTATTGTCAATTTGTGCGCTGCCCTTAACCCTTTGTTATGCTCGTCGCGTCAATTCGGAGCGGGCGCGCCATGCAACTGAATCTGCGGCAAATCGAAGTTTTCCGGGCGGTGATGACCACGGGTTCGATCAGCGGGGCGGCCAAGCTGCTGTTCGTCTCGCAGCCCGCGGTCAGCCGGCTGTTGTCGCATACGGAACAGCGGCTGGGCTTCGCGCTGTTCGAGCGCATCAAGGGCCGGCTGTATCCCACGCCCGAATCCCGGCAGCTCTTTCGCGAAGTGGAAACGGTCTATGCCGGCGTGCGGCGCGTAGAAGAACTGGCCTCGGAATTGTCCGAGCGCCGCATCGGCATCCTCCATCTGGTGTCCAGCCCCAGCATCGGCCACATGCTCGTGCCGCTGACGATCTCGCGCTTTCGCGAAACGCACCCTGACGTCAAGGTCACGTTTCAGCCGCTGACGCAGCAGCCTCTGACGCAGATGCTGTTGGACAATCGCGCCGAACTGGGCGTGGTGATCCTGCCCGTGCAGCATCCGAATCTGCTGACGCAGCCCATTGGACAGGCCCGGCTGGTCTGCATCTGCCCGTACAACCATCCGCTGGCCCATCGCTCGCTGCTATCCATCGGCGACCTGCTGCCCTACCCGCTGATTTCGTACGGCGGCGACACGCCGTTCGGCATGCTGGTCGAGCAGATGTACCACGAGGCCGGGCAGACCCGCCGGCTGGCGGTGGAAGTGAGTTCGCCGCAGAACGCGTGCTCGCTGGTGCAGGCCGGCGCGGGCATCGCCATCGTCGATGAATTCTCGGTCAAGAGCCGCACGCAGGGCGACTTCGTGGTGCGCCCGATCGACCAGGCAAAGATCCTGACGGCGAGCCTGGTGCAGTCGCGCTTCGAGCCGCTGTCGCAGCTTGCGCAGGCCTTTGTCGACGTGCTGCGCCACACGCTTTGCGAACAGGGATTCGAGCTGTCCGCAAACGTCCAGGCAAACCCTGCCAAGGGTAAACCTTGACTTAACTGGCTGTTATACCAAGGCAATAAAAAAGCAAGTGGAGTTCTAAAACTTCCGCTTTAGGATGACATCGAAACGTCGCTTCCGATTTCGGTTTTCACGCATCCTGACGGAGAAAAGATGGCAGCCTCCATCGACGCCAAAGGCGTCTTCACGATTTGCCCCACGCCCTTTGACGATGCCCTGCAGGTCGATACCGACAGCATCCGCACGCTGGTCGATTTTCTGCTTGAAACCGGCGTGACCGGGCTGGCGATCCTGGGCTTTCTGGGCGAGCTGCACAAGCTGTCCAACGATGAGCGCCGGCGGGTGCTGGAAACCTTTGTGAAGCACACGAACGGCCGTGTTCCCGTCTGGGTGGGCGTGCGCGCCCACGGCATTGCCGGCGCCATCGAACAGGCCCGCGAAGCGCAGGAACTGGGCGCATCGGCCGTGTTCGCCGCGCCGCTGGACAACGCCAGCGATGCCCTGCTGTTCGACTACTACAAAGCCGTGGCCGAGGCCGTGAAGATCCCGGTTGTGATCCACGATTTTCCGGATTCGTTCGGCACCGAGATCCGCCCCGAGGTGGTGGCGCGACTGGGCCGCGAAGGCGGCGTGCACATGATCAAGATGGAAGAGCCGCCGGTGGGGCAGAAGATCAGCCGCATCCGCGAACTGGTGCCGGACGCCGACATGGCCATCTTCGGCGGGTTGGGCGGCGTGTACTTCCTGGAAGAGCTGCAGCGCGGCGCGGTGGGCACGATGACCGGCTTTGCGTTTCCGGAGATTCTGGTTGCCATCTACGAACGCTATGCCAGCGGCGACCACGCCGGCGCCGCCGCGATCTTCGACCGCTACTGCCCGCTGATCCGCTACGAGTTCCAGCCCAAGATCGGACTGGCGTTGCGCAAGTATGTCTATCAGCGCCGCGGCGCCATCAAGAGCCACGCGCTGCGCGCGCCGGCGATGCGCATCGATCCAGTCACCGCGGCCGAGCTGGAGGCCACCGTCGCGCGCGTCGGGCTGTCGCTGGGCGCCACTGGCCGCCAACCCGTGCAGAGTTGAAAGGAGCACACGCATGGATCTCGGAATCAAGGGTAAGCACGCGCTGGTGTGCGCATCGAGCAAGGGCCTGGGCTACGCCTGCGCACTCTCTTTGGCGCGCGAAGGCGTGAATCTGGTGATGGCCGCTCGCACGGCCACCACGCTGGACGCCGCGGCGGACGCGATCCGCCGCGAGACCGGCGCGTCGGTTGTCACCGTGGCGGCCGACGTCACCACCGAGGCCGGCAGGCAGGCGCTCTTGGCGGCCTGCCCCGAACCCGACATCCTGGTCACCAATGCGGGCGGGCCGAAGCCCGGAGACTTCCGCGAGTGGTCGCGCGAAGACTGGATTGCCGCGCTGGACGCCAACATGTTGACGCCCATCGCGCTGATCCGCGCCACGGTGGACGGCATGATCGCGCGCCGCTTTGGCCGCATCGTCAACATCACGTCCGCCGCCGTAAAGATGCCCATCGACATCCTGGGCCTGTCCAACGGCGCGCGGGCCGGACTGACCGGGTTTGTAGCGGGACTGGCGCGCCAGACCGTGCGCCACGGCGTCACGATCAACAACCTGCTGCCCGGGCCGTTCCTGACGGACCGCTTGCGCCAGACCGCCGAACGCGGCGCGCGCGACAGCGGCAAGACGGTGGACGACGTGCTGGCCGCGCGGCTGGCCGGCATTCCTGCCGGACGCTATGGCGACCCCGCCGAATTCGGCGACGCCTGCGCCTTCCTGTGCGGCGCGCGCGCCGGCTACATGACGGGGCAGAACCTGGTGCTGGACGGCGGCATCTATCCCGGAACGCTCTGACTCTTCTTTCGCGCGGAACCCCCTTCCCATGACCGATACCGCAGCATTCGACCTGACGATCCGCAACGGCCGCATCAGCACAGCCACCGACACCTTCCACGCCGACATCGGCGTGGGCGGCCGCGAGTTAGGC
>CBHWAL010000279.1:0-6584 GCA_966111495.1 uncultured Achromobacter sp.
AGGCGGCCGCCGCGCTGGGGCTGGGAACGCTGCTGTACACGCCCACCGCCGTCATCATCGGCCTCGTGCACGTCATGCTGCCCTTCATGGTGATTCCGGTCTGGACGTCGCTGCAGAAGCTGGACCCCACCGTCGAGCATGCGGCGCTATCGCTGAACGCCTCGCGCTTTCAGACGCTCACGCGCATCGTGCTGCCGCAAGCCATGCCGGGCATCCTGTCCGGCAGCCTCATCGTGTTTGGCCTGTCGGCGAGCTCGTTCGCCATCCCCGCGCTGCTGGGCGGACGGCGTCTGAAGATGGTGGCCACGGTCGTGTACGACGAGTTCCTGACCGAGCTGAACTGGCCGCTGGGCGCGGCGATCGCCATCGTGCTGCTGATCGTGAACGTGATCGTCATGATGGCGTACAACCGCGTCGTCGAACGCTCTTACCGCCGCAGCCTGGGCTGACCCGCGCAAGGAATCGAACATGCAGAAGAACGGTCCTTTCGCGCTGGCGTTCAACTTCCTGGTGGTGGCGTTCGTGCTGGCGCCGCTGGTCATCGTGTGCCTGGTGGCGTTCACGCCGGACTCGACGCTGACCGTGCCCACCACCAGCTTCTCGCTGCGCTGGTTTTACGCGGTCTTCGACCATCCCAACTTCATGCAGGCGTTCAAGAACAGCCTGTGGCTGGCGTTCCTGTCGGCCAGCATCGCCGTGTGCCTGGCGGTGCCCGCCGCCATCGCCATCACGCGTTACCGCTTTCCGGGTCGCGACGTGCTCAACGGCCTGTTCCTGTCGCCGCTGATGATCCCGCATCTGGTGCTGGGCGTGGCGCTGCTGCGCTTCTTTGCGCTGATGGGCATGGCCGGCAGCTTTCCGTGGCTGGTGGCCAGCCACGTCGTCGTCATCACGCCTTACGTGATGCGCCTGGTGATCGGCGCGCTGGTGGGCTTTGACCGCTCCATCGAGCACGCGGCGCTGTCGCTCGGCGCCAGCCGCGCGACGGTGTTCTTTACGGTCACCTTGCCGCTCATCATTCCCGGCGTGTCCGGCGGCTGGCTGCTGGCGTTCATCAACAGCTTCGACGAACTGACGATGTCGGTGTTCATCACCGCGCCGTCGACCATCACGCTGCCGGTGCGCATGTACATGTACGCCACGGAATCCATCGACCCGATGATGGCCGCCGTGTCCGCGCTGGTGATCGCGCTGACGGCGGTGACGATGCTGCTGCTGGATCGCGTGTATGGCCTGGACCGCGTCCTGGTGGGCCAGAAATGAATTCACTGCCGACAGCCGCAAAGGAGCCGCGCGCGCCATGGCAATCCTGAAACGCCTGGCCGAAACCGGCCGGCCCGCGTTGACCTTCACCTTCGACGGACAGCCTTGCACCGCGCTGGCCGGCGACACGGTCCTGACCGCCGTGCTGACGCAGGCCGAGCGCCTGCGCACCTCGGAATTCGGCGGCGGCCCGCGCGCCGGCTTCTGCATGATGGGCGCCTGCCAGGACTGCTGGGTGCAGCTTGAAAACGGCGAGCGCGTGCGCGCCTGTTCCACCTACATCGAGCCCGGCATGCGGCTGCAGAGCGCCGCGCTGGCGCCCGCATCCGCGCCCGGTACGCTGGCGGTCGCTGCCTGGCCCGAGGACGATGCGTCATGAGCAACGTCATGCCCGTGATTGTGGGCGCCGGTCCCGCCGGCATTCGGGCGGCCCATACGCTCGCCGCGCAGGGCCTGCGGCCCGTCATCCTGGACGAAGGGCTGCGCCCCGGCGGCCAGATCTACCGCCAGCCGCCACCCGGCTTCTCGCGTCCCAAGTCTGCGCTGTACGGCTTTGAACACCGCAAGGCAGACGCCGTGCACCGCACCATGCAGGACCTGCTGGGCAGCGTCGAATACCGTCCCGGGTGCCTGGTCTGGAACGCCGAGGGCAAGACGCTGGACGTGCTGCGCGACGGCGTCAGCACCACGGTGCCCTACACCCATCTGATTCTTGCCACCGGCGCCACCGATCGCGTGCTGCCGTTCCCCGGCTGGCTGACGCCCGGCGTCTACACGCTGGGCGGCTCGCAGGTCGCGCTGAAGCACCAGGGCTGCGCCATCGGATCACGCGTCGCATTTCTGGGCACCGGTCCCCTGCTTTATCTCGTGGCGTATCAATACGCCAAGGCAGGCGCGCAGGTCGCCGCCGTGCTCGACACATCGCGCTTTGCAGACCGCGTTGCCGCGTTGCCGGGCATGTTGCGCGCGCCCGCGCTGCTGGCCAAAGGCCTGTATTACATGGCCTGGCTGCGCGCGCACGGCGTGCCGCTGCGCAGCGGTGTGCGCCCCGTCGCCGTGCAGGGCAAGGATCGCGTCACGGGCCTCTCATACACCGAGGGCGGACAGACCCACGCGCTGGACTGCGACGCCGTCGGCTTCGGCCTGTCGCTGCGATCCGAAACCCAGCTTGCCAGCCTCATCGGCTGCGACTTCGAGTTCAACGAACGCGACCGCAACTGGATCCCCCGGCGCGACGCAGCCGGTCGCAGCAGCGTGGCGGGTGTTTACGTGGCCGGCGACGGCGCGGGCATCGCCGGGGCTGATGCAGCGGAACTTGCGGGCGAACGCGCCGCGCTGGCGCTGCTTGAAGACACCGGGCATCCCCACGACGTGCGCCGCGCACGGATACTGGAATCGCAACTCGCGGCAAACGGCCGCGTGCGCGACGCGCTGGAGCGCGCGTTTCCGTTTCCGGCGGACTGGGCCGCCAGCATCGCCGACGACACCGTCGTCTGCCGCTGCGAGGAAGTCACCGCCGGCACCATCCGCCAAGCTGTGCGCGACAACGGTGTGCAAGAGATGAATCGCCTTAAGGCGCTGACCCGTGTCGGCATGGGTCGCTGCCAGGGCCGCATGTGCGGCGTGGCTGGCGCGGAAGTCCTAGCGCATGCCGTCGGCTGCGCGCCGCAGGCGGTCGGACGGCTGCGCAACCAGCCGCCGGTCAAGCCCATTCCAGTCAGCGTCGTCTGCCTGGAACGGCCCGCAAAAAAGGCCGCCTGATGGAACGCATCGACACCGAAGTTG
This sequence comes from uncultured Achromobacter sp., assembly GCA_966111495.1. Taxonomy (GTDB): domain Bacteria; phylum Pseudomonadota; class Gammaproteobacteria; order Burkholderiales; family Burkholderiaceae_B; genus Achromobacter. The sequence continues at coordinate 3,049 of CBHWAL010000279.1, forward strand.
CGATCATCGGCGGCGGCATTGTCGGCGGCAGCGCCGCGCTGTTCCTGCGCCGACTAGGCGTGCCCGTCGTGCTGCTGGAAGCCGCGCTGTGCGGCGCCAAGGCCAGCGGCGTCAACTACGGCGGCGTGCGCCGGCAGGGACGCGGTATCGAACAGCTGCCGCTCGCGCGGCGCGCACACGAACTGTGGGGCCAGCTGCCCGAGCTGATCGGCATCGACGGCGAATACGTGCGTTCCGGCCACCTCAAACTCGCCACCTCCGACGCCGACCTGGCCCTGCTGCAAACCTATCGCGACAGCACTCGCGGTTTTGGCCTGGACCTTGAAATCCTGGACCGCCGCGCCCTCGCCCAGCGCTTCGGCTGGCTGGGCGAAAGCGTGGTCGGCGGCTCGTTCTGCCCGCAGGACGGCCACGCCAACCCACGGCTCGTGTCCCCGGCCTTCGGACGTGCCGCGGCCGCGCTGGGCGCCGACGTGCGCGAAGGCGCGCGCGTCACCTCGGCCACCCACGATGGCACGCGCTTCATCGTGCGCGCCGGCGACACGCTGGAAGTGCGCGCGCGCGTCCTCTTGAACTGCGCGGGCGCCTGGGCCGGCCGCTTCGCCGAAGGCTTTGGTGAGCCGGTCCCCGAGACATCCATCCACCCCTTGATGATGGTGACCGAGCCCCTGCCGCTGTTCATGAACGTCAGCCTCGGCATGCAGGGCGGCGGCATCTATGCGCGGCAGGTCGCGCGCGGCAACTGCGTCATCGGTGGCGGACGCGGCGTGTCCGCCGACCCCGACTACGCCCGCCCCGGCCGCGCCAACCTGGGCGCACTCATGGCCAACGCCGTCCACCTGCTGCCCGTGCTGCGCGGCGCGCAGATCATCCGCTTCTGGACCGGCGTCGAAGGCAACATGCCCGACCACAATCCCGTGCTCGGTCCCAGCGCCATCGTACCCGGCCTCTTTCACGCCTTCGGCCTGTCCGGCGCGGGCTTCCAGATCGGCCCCGCCGTCGGCGAAGTGCTGGCCGACCTGGTCGTGCACGGCCGATCCCCCATTCCTATCGATGCCTTCCGCATTGAACGGTACGCGCCCGCCGCTCACGGCGCCGCGACCCGTCCTGACAGTCTTCGTGAGCAAACGCTGGAGTCACCATGATGCACAAGAAACAGGGCGCGCAGCGCCTGACCAAGGGGAAACGGTTGCTGGGCGCGGCGATGCTGGCATTGCTGTCCGCAGGCGCCATGGCGCAGCAGAAAACGTTGTACGTCGGCATGAACGGCGGCGACATGGAACGCGCCTTCACCCAGCACGTCTTCCCCGATTTTGAAAAGGCCAACAACGTCAAGATCGTCGTCGTGCCCGGCACCTCGACCGACGTCCTCGCCAAGGCCCAGGCCTACAAAGACAAGCCCCAGATGCACGTCATGTTTCTGGACGACGGCATCATGGCCCGCGCGATTTCCATGGGCCTGTGCGAACAGCTCAACGACGACCCCGTCCTGAAAGAGCTGTATCCCACCGCCCTGATGAAAGACCGCATGGCCGCCGGCATCGACATCGGCATGACCGGCATCGGCTACAACACGCGCCTCTTCCAGAAAAACGGCTGGACCCCACCCACCTCGTGGTTGGATTTGGCCGACCCCAAGTACAAAGGCAAGGTCGTCTTCCAGTCCGCGTCCGGCAGCACCTTCGGCCTGCACGGCTTCCTGATGTTCAACCGCATCGAAGGCGGCAACGACCAGAACTACGAGCCCGGCTTCAAGAAGTGGCCCTCCACCATCGGCCCTAATGTTCTCGAGTACATCCCCAACTCCGCCAAGCTCGCCGAGATGATCCAGTCCGACGAGGCCGCCATCTTCCCGCTCACCCCCACCGCCATCGCCCGCTTGAAGAAGCGCGACATCCCGGTGGAATACGCCCAACCCAAGGAAGGCTCCGTCATTCTCATGGTCGGCGAATGCGTCATCGCCAAGAACAGCGAACCCGAACTCGCGCAAAAGCTCGCGCTGTACCTCTTGTCCGCCAAGGCGCAGGCCAAGGCCCTTGAAATGGGCGGCCACTTCCCGTCCAACAAGAACGTCCAGGCCCCCGCCGACAACGCCGAGTCCCTCAAACGCTTCCAAGGCTACATGGCCAACGCTAAGATCCTGGACTGGGACCAGATCAACGCAGCCCGGCCCGCCTTCAACGCCCGCTGGAACCGCACGGTCGAACGTTGACGACACCGCGCGGCGCCCTGTGGACAACCCGCAGGCGCGCCGCGCCGGGTTTAAGCTCCGGGTTTAAGCCCGGGGCATACACGCCCGCAACACCAGCAAGGACACACATGCGCCTCATCATCAACTCCGGCGGCCCCCAGGCGATCGAAGAATGGCGCACGCACTTCCGCACCTTCGCGCCGGACCTGGACGTCGTCGGCTGGCATGAAGACCCCGACCCCGCCACCATCGACAACGCCCTCGTCTGGGCCCCCGACGCCGGCCGCCTCGCCACTTTCCCCAACCTGAAACTCATCATCCGCGCCGGCGCCGGCGTCGACCACATCCTCGCCGACCCCGCCCTGCCGCGCCACCTGCCGATCGCCCGCATGGTCACTGCCCGCACGCAGACCGAGATGGCCGAATACGTGCTCACCAGCGCCCTCATGATCACGCGCAACGTCAAGCGCATCACCGACAACCAGTCCCGCCACTGGGAAATCTTCGACTCCCTACGCGTTGCCGCCGACGTGCGCGTCGGCATCATGGGCCTGGGGCATCTGGGCGTCGCGTCAGCGCAACTCCTGTCCCGCGCGGGCTTTCCCGTCAGCGGCTGGTCGCGCGGCGCCAGCAGGCTCCCCGACATGCCGTCCTACGCAGGCCAGGATCAGTTCACCGATTTCCTCGCCAACACCGACCTCCTCGTCTGCCTCCTGCCCGCAACGGAAACAACGCGTGGCATCCTCAATCGCACTACGTTGTCCCAGCTCCCAAAGGGCGCCAGCCTCATCAACGCCGGCCGCGGCACCCACATGGTCACCGAGGACATCCTGGATGCGCTGAACAGCGGCCATCTGGACCAGGCGATCCTGGACGTCTTCGAACAGGAACCCTTGCTAGAAGACTCCCCGCTGTGGACGCACCCAAGAATCACCATCACGCCCCACTGCGCCGCGATCCCGGACCGCAAGGAACGCGCACGCCACACCGCGCTGCTGATCGCGGCAAACGAACGCGGCGAAGCCCTCCCAAACATCTACGATCCAAAACGCGGCTACTGATAGCTGCGAATCACGCAGCGCAAACGCATGATGCAAGACACCACGTAAGCTCCACCAGGCCGCCCGGGCGGCCGCCGTGGAGCGGGCCCCGCAAGATCTTCCTCTCACACACCGCTGCCAGCCAGAATGCCAAGCACCCCGCCCGCCCCAGCGATGCGGATACCCGAGCCATCAGAGCATGGTGTGGCGTCGGGCTTGGGGTGCGGGGCGTGTAGATGCGCCCGAGGGTATCTGAAGGGAAGGCCGAAGGCCTGGACGAAGATGACGACGGGGCAGTCCGGAGC
>CBHWAL010000280.1:0-6569 GCA_966111495.1 uncultured Achromobacter sp.
GAATCATGTGTGCGCAGGCCGCCGCCAGCGGCCTGGCCGGCGTGGTGATCGACGGCGCGGTGCGGGATGCGGCAGAACTGCGTCAGGGCCCGCTACCCGTATTCGCGGCCGCGGTGTCGCCGGCTGGGCCGTCCAAGGCCGGCGGCGGCAGCGTCAACCGTCAGATCCAGTGTGGCGGCGTGCGCGTCGAACCCGGCGACTGGATTCTTGGCGATGACGACGGACTGGTCGTGGTCGCGACGGCGGAAATGGAAACGATGGTTGCGGCAGCACTTACCAAGGCCGGTGCCGAAGCCCGCCGCATGGCCGCCATCGCGCGCGGTGAATTGCGCCCAGCGTGGCTCGACGAAGCGTTGGCCAAGGCCACGCTGGACATCGGCCTCGAGCTGCGCGAGTCCAAATAACACTCATCAAGTACAACAGGAGGAAGACAATGAACGTGAAGCAAAAACTGGGCGTGATCGCCCTGATGGCCGGACTTGCGCCCATTGCCTCGGCCCATGCGGATTATCCGGAAAGGCCGATCCGCATGATCGTGCCGTTCGCGGCGGGCGGTCCGGCCGACATGGTGGGACGCGAGTTTGCCAAGCTGTTCGGCGACAAGCTCGGCCAACCCGTGGTGGTCGTGAACGCCGGCGGCGGGCACGGCGTGCCGGCGCTGAATCAGGTGCTGGGCGCCGAGGCAGACGGCTACACGCTGCTCATGCCCGCGTCGGGCAACATGACGGTGCCGTCCAAAGCGATGCAGGGCAAGAACGTGCTGGATATTCTTGCTCCCATCAGCCAGCTGACCGAAAGCCCGCATGTGCTGGTGGTGAACGCGCAGATGCCGGTGAACTCGGTGGCTGACCTGGTCGATTACGCCCGTGCTCATCCCGGCAAGGTCAATTTCGGGTCGGCGGGCGTGGGCGGCGTGGCGCACCTGGGGATGGAGCTCTTCAAAAGCAGGGCCAAGGTGGACGTGGTGCATGTGCCTTACCGGGGCACATCGCAGGTGCTGACCGACCTGGCAGCGGGCCAGGTGCAGGCGCTGTTCAGCAGCATGCCGTCCCTCAAGCCCATGATTGACAAGGGGGCGGTGAAGGCGCTGGCAATGAGTGCGCCGAGCAAGGGCGCGGACACGGCTAAATTGCCGCTGATTTCCCAAACCCTGCCGGGCGTCTCGTACACCACCTGGTACGGACTCTTCGCCAAGGCGGGCACGCCGCCCGAGGTGCTTGCCAAGCTGAATGAGGCGGTGGTCGAAACGCTGAAGAATTCCGAACTGAACCAGAAGTTCGAGTCTCAGGGCGTGGAGTTCGTCTCCAGCACGCCGCAACAGCTTGCCGACACGGTCCGGCGCGACACGGCGCAGTGGACGGCGCTGATCAACGAGGCCGGCATCGAGATCGAGTAGACATCGGGATCAAGCGGGGTCCCGCCTGTTCAGGCGGGACAGGGCAGTCGCCGTGCCCTGCGTCTGCTACGACTTAACACGTCTTTCCCCGCCCGGCTTTGCTATAAATGCGGCTATAGCGTTTCTGTAGGGCCGGAAAAATGTCGATCCTCACGATCAGCCGCTGCGGCGCGGCGTTGTTCTTTGTCGCGCTGGTGGCCGGATGCTCGTCCAGCAAGCCGACGCCGGCGGAGAAGGCCACCATGTCGGAAGCCACGCCGGCTCGGGCCAGCAATGAATGCAAGGCCAACCGCAAGAAGTGCCTGCATGAGGGCTCGTACGATGTCGGCGAGCGCGATTACGCCGAAGACGAAGCCAAGCGCCTGAATCTGGCCGAGTCCCAGCGTCTGCGCCGCCTGTTCGGAAAGTAAACTCCGACCTCCCCCCCCCCGCAGAATCGTTGTCCATGACCCGAAAACCGCTCGCCATCATTCAGATGGGCCGCCCGCCCGAAGACCTGCGGCAGGCGCAGGGCGAACAATCCGACTGGATGCTGGCCGCGCTGGACGACCCGGACCTGCCGGTGCGGGTGTGCAAGCCCCACGACGATGAACCCTTGCCCGCGTGGGACGACGTGTCCGGTGCGGTGCTGACGGGGTCGTGGTCCATGGTGACGGACCGCGAACCCTGGAGCGAGCGCACGGCCCAATGGCTGCGTGGCGCGCATGACGCGCGGTTGCCGCTCCTGGGCATCTGCTACGGCCACCAACTGATGGCGCATGCGCTGGGCGGTGTCGTCGACTTTCATCCGCAGGGCCGCGAGATCGGCCAGCATGCCATCGACTTCTGCACGGACGTGGGCGACGATGCGCTGCTTGGCGCGCTGCCGCGACGCTTTCTGGCCAATCTGACGCATGAGCAAAGCGTGCTGACGCCGCCGCCGGGCGCCGAAGTGCTGGCGCGTTCGCGGCATGATCCGCATCAGGTCCTGAGATATGGTTCGACCGCCTGGTCGGTGCAATTCCATCCTGAGTTCTCGCCGGCGCTGATGTCGGCGTGCCTGTCGCGCCGCGCGCCGGTGTTCGAGGCCGAGGGGCACGACGTGACCGCGATGGTGGCCGGGCTTGTCCCCACGCACGACGCGCGCCAACTGCTGCGCATCTTTGCGCGCAGCGTTACGTCTGCAAGCCGCTGAGCGCGCAACCCACTAAGCGCGCAACTAAGCGCGCAACCCGCTTCCTGCCTTCATAGCACACGCGTATGACACGCTTGCCAGCGTAGCCAACGCGCGCGCCGCTGTCGGCCTCGCGCCACACAAAAGCGATTATTTCCATTTCTTTCCGCGAAATCGCTTGTGTCCCCAGAACTGACATATTGCGTCCCTAGAATCCGTTCCTGCCATGCGCCGTGTGCATCACTGTGCCGCCTGCAATGCAGGTCTGGCTACATGCGCATGTCTGTTCACATCAATGGGAATCTGTAATGAAAAAGACTCTGTTCGCCACCGCCATCTTCGCCGCGCTGTCCGGCATGGCGCAGGCGGAAACCTCGGTGACGCTGTACGGCTTGATCGATACGGGCGTGGGCTATCAGCGGATCAAGGGCGATGGCTTCCATGAATCCAAAGTCGGCATGAGCAACGGCGTTTCCAGCGGTTCGCGCTGGGGCCTGCGCGGTTCGGAAGACCTGGGCGACGGCCTCTCCGCCGTGTTCACGCTGGAAAGCGGCTTCAACTCGGCCAACGGCCAATCGGGCCAGAGCAGCCGCCTGTTCGGCCGTCAAGCCACCATCGGCCTGAAGAGCTCGTCGTGGGGCCTGCTGGAATTCGGCCGCCAGACCAACATCGCTTCCAAGTACCTGGGTTCGATCGATCCGTTCGGCGCCAGCTACGGCCAAGCCAACATCGGCAACGCGTTCAGCGCCGCCAACACCGTCCGCTACGACAACATGGTCCAGTACTCGACCCCGTCGTTCGGCGGCTTCCAGGCTGGCATCGGCTACTCGTTCAACATCGCCGACACGACCGCTGCCCAGACCGGCTTCCGCACCGCTGACAACACCCGCGCCATCACTGCCGGCGTGCGTTACGTGAACGGCCCGCTGAACGTCGCCCTGACGTACGACCAGCTGAACCCCGCCAACCAGCTCGGCAACGACGCCACGCCCAAGGCTTGGAGCATCGCCGGTTCGTACGACTTTGAAGTCGTGAAGCTGGCAGCCGCCTTCGGCCAGACGCGTGACGGCTGGTTCACCGGCCAAAGCATCAACGCCTTCAACAGCAGCGCAACCGTCGCCGATGGCTTCCGCTCGAACGTTGGCGTCGAAGACTTCAAGGCCAATTCGTACATGGTCGGCGTGTCCGTTCCGCTCGGCGCCAGCACCATCCTGGCTTCGTGGCAACGTGCCGATCCGGACAGCGATCTGCTGACCGGTGGTGATTCGGCCATGAACGTGTACAGCATCGGCTACACGTACAACCTGTCCAAGCGTACGAACCTGTACGCGCTGGGCTCCTACGCCACGGACTTCGCGTTCATCGACGGCGTGAAGAGCACGGTCGGCATGGTCGGTGTCCGTCATCGCTTCTAAGCGGCAGACGTGATGAGCGGCGCGCGCCAGGCGCGCGCCGCTTGCGCCCTGCACCGCGGTTGCACTGAGCGGATTGGGCGTCTTACCCGGCCACAGACGCGAAAAAAGCGGCCACCTCCCTAGCTCCACTCCCAGTCCGCTCACCCGAACTCCGATCACGGCAATTTGAAAGCCCGCGCATTCTTGCGCGGGCTTTGCCATTTGTGGATGCCGGATCGCGTAGCATTTTGGATCACCCTGACGAACTGTCAGCGCCCGAGGGCAGGGGAGTGTCGTTGTAGTATTGAAAGCTCAGCCTAATCATCGGATAGCTATGCACACGCACAACGCACGGCTCGCGGAAACGACATTGGCGTTGGCGCTGGCCATGGGCGTAGGCGCATCGGCGCACGCCCAGACTGTTCAGTCGGCGGATGCGGCGGCAGCGCCGGCACGTGCCGCGGCGGCGCCTGCCAAGTCGGCGCCTGCATCGCCGGCACCAGCGGCCGCCGCAGCGCCAGCGCCTGCATCGCCAGCTCCCGCAGCGCCAGCTCCCGCAGCGCCGGCACCTGCGTCGCCCGCACCAGCATCGCCCGCACCAGCAGCACCGGCAGCACCCGCACCAGCAGCACCGACAGCACCCGCACCAGCAGCGCCGGCAGCGGCGCCTCCGCCCGCTGGATCGCCGCCCGCTGGATCGCCGGCCGCCGGATCGCCGGCCGCCGGATCGCCGGCCGCCCAACAAGACCCTAACGGTGCGGCGGTCGATGCCGCCACCGCTCCGCCGCCGCAGCCGCAGACGCTGCAGGTGCTCGACGGCAAGCTCAAGGTCCTCATCCCCGCAGGCTTCACCGAAACCGAATTTCCGGCGGACCCGGCAACGCCCGAGGTCTCCGGAAAGATCTATCTAAATCGCGCCACCATGCAGGCCATCATCGTGATCGATGTGCCGGTCGAACTGGCCGTTGGCGACGACGACGCGTTCACGTTGGGCGCGATGGCCGCGGGCTTTCAGTCGCAGCAGAAAGAAGCGGTGCCAACGTTCAAGAAGACGGGCGACGGCGCGTTCAAGGTCGGCAGCATCGGCGTATTTCAGCTGGACGCGACCAGCAAGCTGTCGGGCCGTCCGGCCGAGCTGACGGCGCTGTTCGCCGCGTCAGGCAAGAAGGTGGTGACGTTTTCCGCCTACACGCTTACGCAAGAAAAAGCCCAGCATCCCGGGCTGGTCAACGCGTTGAAGCAGGGCATGTCGGTGGCGCCGTGACGCGTAGCGTTTGCCCAATGACGTTGCACGGTCGGCGGGCCCAGATGCTTGCGCCGCCGTCCGTCCGTTCAGCGGTCCAACGTCAGTTCGGTTTCCAGAACACGTAATCGGCCTGGTATTTGACCTGTTCGCGTTGGCCCTTGTTGGCCGCCGAGCAGGGCGCCTGCGGCACGCCGCCGCCCGCGCGCACGAACCGCTGGATGTAGGTCACGCCGGTCAACAGACCCACGCCCGACGACGGATTAGCCAGGACGAGCTGGTCGTACAGTCGGTCAGATCCGGCATTGGCGCGCACGGTTTCCATGCCGGTCAAGGTCGACCCGTCGGCCGCCCTCCAGGTTTCCGGCGGACTCTTGTAGGTGCCGGTCTGGCCTGACTGGCCCGCGCCCAGCGTGGCGGCCGCGCCCGCGATGACCCACGCGTAGCGCGCACCGTCGGTTTGCGTCAGCCGGCATTCGTACGTGATGGCGCCGTCTGCCGGCGCCTGCCAGACGATGCGGTTGTCGGCTGGCACCTGCATGATCTGCGGCGCCTTGTCCTGTGCGGCCGCGCCGGTCGCGATAACCGCGAGGCCAGCCGTCAGCAGCAGGCGGGTCAGCGTCAGGCGGGTCTGCTCCAGGCGCGCTTGAGTCGGAATGCGGTTCATCCATGCTCCTAGTGACTGGCCGGGCGGGCCGGGCGCGCCCGCGAAGGCATTGGTATGGCGTGAAGGCTTGCCCGAGGACCGGCGCCGCGCGCCGGATCGGGCCATTCTGCCACGATTCCCAGGCGACGCATCGCTCAATTCACCTGCAGTGTGTAGGCGGTTCGGCCGCGCAATAGTGTCAGCACCAGCGGTTGCGCGCCTGCGCCGGTCAGCAGGTTGCGCAGGTCGGCAAGCGTGCTGACCGGCCGCTGGTTCACGCCAATGACGATATCTCCGCGCTGCAGCCGCGCGGCGACGGGGCCGCGATCGGGAAACGTGGCGCTGACCGCGGCGCCGTCATTGCCCTGCACGCGTTGCGCGCGTCCCACCTCGGAAAACTCCACGCCCATCATCCGGGCGTCCAGCGAACCGGCATGCAGGCGCTCGTTCTGTTCGGGTTCGATGCGCAGCAGGACCTCGGTCTTTGCTCCGGCGCGGGACAAACCCAGCCGCACCTGGCGGCCGACTGGCAACAGGCCTTCCGCGTTGCGCAGTTGGGCACTGGAGCCGATTGCCTTGCCGTCGATGGACAGGATCTGGTCGCGGGCCTGAATGCCCGCCTTTTGCGCGGGCGAGCCGTCCGCGACCCGCGCCACGACGACGCCGGTCGATCCCGGCGCCAGTCCAAGCTGGCGGGTATTGCGCGGCGTGATGTCCAGCGTGTCCAAGCCCAGTCC
>CBHWAL010000281.1:0-6504 GCA_966111495.1 uncultured Achromobacter sp.
GGCTGAAGGCGATGCCGGAGACAACGGCGGCTTCCATTTTTTCGTCTTCCTCAAAAGTAATCAGCGTGCCCGAGACCATTTCTTCGTCGAGCGGAATGAGCGGGTCGGTCAGCGAGGACAACACCCGGACCGGTACACGGTATTTGCCGGCGAATTCCACCGAGCGGATCTGCAGCACCTTGGAGCCCAGCGACGCCATTTCCAGCATTTCCTCGAAGGAAACGACGGCCATGCGGCGCGCTTCGGGCACCACGCGCGGATCGGTCGTGTAGACGCCGTCCACGTCGGTGTAGATCAGGCATTCGTCGGCCTTGATGGCCGCCGCCACGGCCACGGCCGAGGTGTCGGAGCCGCCGCGGCCCAGCGTGGTGATGTGGCCGTCAGGGTCGATGCCCTGAAAGCCCGTCACGATGACCACGCGGCCGGCGTCCAGATCAGCACGCACGCGGGCGTCGTCGATAGACGTGATGCGGGCTTTCGTGAACGACGAATCGGTGCGCACGGGCACTTGCCAACCGGCATAGCTGCGCGCGGACACGCCTTCAGCCTGCAAGGCAATGGCCAGAAGGCCGCTGCTGGCTTGCTCGCCGGTGGCGGCGATCATGTCGAGTTCGCGGCCGTCGGGCTGGGGCGCGAGCTCGCGCGCCAGGCCCAGCAGACGGTTCGTCTCACCCGCCATGGCGGACGGGACAACAACAACTTGGTGGCCGGCGGCGTGCCACTTTGCGACGCGACGCGCCACGTTTCTGATGCGCTCGACCGAGCCCATCGAAGTACCGCCATATTTGTGAACGATCAGGGACATCTCGTACTCTGGCTGGACACCCGCCGCAAGTGTTGACGGGCAAAACCATATATTCTAGCGCGACGGTAAAAATTTGCGCAGATTGCGCAGATTTATGTCCATTTGAGGGCTGAAAATTTGGGGGCTGAACACCGCGCGGGGCTTGCCGGCACGGTTCCGAAGCGGAGCGCCTGACCGCCCGCCGCGAACAGGCTTAGCGGTTTACGAACCGGCTTGGCCCCGGCCTTCCACCCACACGCGCCCACGGTGGCAACGAATCACGTGCCCTGCCTGCTCCACCCGCAATTGCCGGTCGTGACCCAGACTGTGCAGGCCGCGAAGCTGACGCAGCAGGTCCGCCATGCGCGCATCGGTCGGCATGCGCGCCCCGTTGCGCTCCAACCAATGGCGCAACACCTGCGCTTGGCGGGCAGGTGAAAGTGCGCGCCACGCCTGCAACGAAAAGCTCACGCCGTCGGCACTGGGATCAAGCCCCGCGAAATCTTCGCGCGCGACTTCGTCCAGGATCTCTGCCGCCTCGGCCATGTGCCGCGCATGGCGCGCGACGATGCCGCGCCAGCCGGGCCACCGTGCATCCAGCACGGGCGCCAGCAGCTCACGCAGTGCGGCGCGGGTGTAGCGCGGATCGGCATTGGTGGGGTCCTGCACGGCGCGCCAGCCGATGGCGGCTTCGACGTCATCGGCCGCCTGCAGAATCTCGCTGCGCTCCCGTTGCAGCCACGGACGCAGATATGTCACGCCGCCGCGCTGGGTCACCGGCGCCATGGCTGCCATGCCCGACAGCCCGGTTCCGCGCAAGAGGCGCAGCAACACGGTTTCCGCCTGATCGTTGCGGTGATGGGCGAGCAGGATGTGATTGACGCCATGCTCCCCGGCCAGCCGGGCCAGCGCGGCATAGCGCGCATCGCGCGCGGCGGCCTCGATGCCCTTGCCGCTGGACGGCTCCACGTGGACGCGCGTTTCGACGAGCGGCAGCGCCAGCGTTGCGGCCAGATTTTGCCCTCGTTGCGCCCACTCGTCGGCCTGCGCCTGCAAGCCGTGGTGCACATGAAAGAGCATTACCTCGATGCCAAGCAATGGCGCCACGGCGGCCGCATGCACGGCGAGCATGGCCGAGTCCGCCCCGCCGCTGAATGCAATGGCAATGCGGCGCGGACGCTCGGGCAGTGCCTGGAGCGTCTGGCGCAGCGCCGCGGCAAGCGCGGTGGAGATGGGCAGGGAGGGAATGGCGCCAGCGCCGGCCAGAGGATTGCTGCCGGGCGGCGGGACGTCAGTCATGAGAGAGGGCGCGGGGGCCGCGGCGCCGGATCAAGACCGGCGCCCTGCCCGCTTTACGCGCGCACTTCCTGGAAGGCGCCGTACGAGAGCACGCGCTGGAGGCGCTGCTCGACGAGCTGATCGGGCGTCAGGCCCTGAAGCTGGCGCAGGGCGTCGCCGAGCGCGCGGCGCAGCAGGCGGGCCATGACGCGGGGGTCGCGGTGCGCGCCGCCCACGGGTTCGTTGACCACACGGTCCACCAGACCCAGATCCTTGAGGCGGGGCGCGATGATGGCCAGCGCGTCGGCGGCCTCGGGGGCCTTGTCGGCGCTGCGCCAGAGGATCGAGGCGCAGCCTTCCGGCGAAATCACGGCGTAGGTGGCGTATTGCAGCATCAGCACGGCGTTGCCGACGGCAATGGCCAGCGCGCCGCCCGAACCGCCTTCGCCGATGATCGTGCAGATCAGCGGGACTTTCAGTTCGGCCATGGCGTAAAGGTTGTGGCCGATGGCTTCGGACTGGCCGCGCTCTTCGGCGCCGATGCCGGGGTATGCGCCCGGGGTGTCCACGAAGGTGAAGACGGGAATGCCGAATTTTTCGGCCAGACGCATCAGCCGCAGGGCCTTGCGATAGCCCTCGGGGCGCGGCATGCCGAAGTTGCGCGCGGCGCGCTCCTTGGTGTCGCGGCCCTTCTGGTGGCCGATGACCATGCACGGGGTGCCATTGAAGCGCGCCAGGCCGCCCACGATGGACTGGTCGTCGGCGTACATGCGATCGCCATGCAGTTCATGGAAGTCGGTGAACATTTCGCGCACGTAGTCCAGCGTGTAGGGACGCTGGGGGTGACGCGCGACAAGCGCCGTTTGCCAGGGCGTGAGCTTGGCGTAGATCTCCTTGGCGAGCGTCTGGCTCTTCTGTTGCAGACGTCCGATTTCATCGGAGATGTCTACCGCCGAATCGGCCTGCACATAGCGCAGCTGCTCGATCTTGTTCTCAAGCTCGGCGAGCGGCTGTTCAAATTCCAGAAATGTATTGCGCATGTAGTGTGGTTCCGTAGATGGGCTGCCTGGTTTGCGTCAGTATTGGACCGGCATCGGTTCCAGACTGCGCCACAGATACCAGGTTGCCACGGTACGCCAGGGTTGCCACGCCAACGAGACTTCGCGAGCCTCGAAGCGAGAGACAGGCTCGCCGCTGAAATAGTGTAGCGAGATTGCCTTGAGCAACCCAGGATCATCCAGCGGCAGGACATCGGGCCGCTGTAGATTGAAAATCAAAAACATCTCCGCCGTCCAGCGTCCGATACCGCGGATGGCGACCAGTTCCGAGATGACGGCCTCGTCGTCCATGGCCGCCCACTTCTCGGGGTGGACCCGGCGTTCGCCGAAATGCACGGCGAGGTCGAGCACGTATTCGGCCTTGCGTTGAGACAGTCCGGCCTTGCGCAGGCCGTCCACGCCCACGCGCAGCACGGCGACAGGCGTGGGGCGTTTGCCCACGGCGTCGATGAACTTGGTCCAGACGGCATCGGCCGCCTTGGGGGAAATCTGCTGCCCGATGATCGCCCGCGCCAGCGTGATGAACGGCGTGCCGCGCGAGGTCAACCACACCTCCGGGTGCTGGGGGATGATCTTTTTCAGGATGCGGTCGCGGCGCATCAGGTGCGCCACGGCGGCTTCCCAGTATTCAGGCTTGGGAATCTCGAGATCTGCGGTGGACATGTCCGGCGTATCCTGCGGGGTCACGCGCGGCGCCATTGCGTCAGGCCGCCCGGCTTGTCGTCCAGTTCGATACCGGATTCGCGCAGTTCCGCGCGGATGCGATCGGCCTCGGCGAAATCGCGGGCAGCCTTGGCGGCGGCGCGCGCGTCGATCAGGGACTGGATGGCGTCGGCGTCCAGCGTGCTTCGCGCGCCCTGCTCGATCGCGGCCGCGGAATAGCGGGTGGCGGACTGGAAGTACGTTGCCGGCGCTTGCTGCAGCAGGCCCAGCAACGCGGCCAGTGCCTTCATCTGCCCGGCGCTGCGCGCGCTTTTGGTGCGGTTGGCTTCAGAGGCCAGTTCGAACAGCGCGGCCACGGCGCCCGAACTGTTGAAGTCGTCGTCCATCGCGGCCTTGAAGGCCTGCGCCTGCGGTTCGTTCCAGTCAATGCCCTGATCGTCGGCCGGCACGTTCTGCAAGGCCTGGTACAGGCGATCCAGGGCGTTCTGCGCGTCGATCAGGTTGTCCGGCGTGTAGTTCTGCGAGCTGCGGTAGTGGTTGCGCACAATGAAGAAGCGCACCATTTCCGCTTCGCGCGGGTTCACCGGGTATTCGGACTGTTCGGCCGCCGGCTCGCTTTGCGCGACGGTCTGGCGGATGGTGCGGAAGTTGCCCAGGGATTTGGACATCTTGTCCGAATCAACCATGAGAGGGCCGCAGTGCATCCAGATATTGGCCAGCGTGCCGCCGAAAGCGCCCTCGGTCTGGGCGATCTCATTTTCATGGTGCGGAAATTTCAGGTCCGGACCGCCTCCGTGGATGTCGAGCGGCAGGCCCAGCAGCGACTTGCTCATGGCCGAGCATTCGATGTGCCAGCCCGGGCGGCCCAGGCCGTAGGGCGATTCCCACTTGGTGTCGGCGGGTTCCTCGGCTTTGGCGGACTTCCAGAGGACGAAATCCAGCGGGTCGCGCTTGCCGGATCCGACTGCTACCCGCTCGCCGGCGCGCAGGTCATCCAGCGTCTTGCCGGACAGCTTGCCGTAGCCGGGGAAACCACGCACGGCGTAGTTCACGTCGCCGTCGTCGCCCTGGTAGGCCAAACCGTTGGTTTCAAGCTTGCCGATGATGTCGAGCATCTCGCCCACGTATTGCGTGGCGCGCGGCTCGCGGTCGGGGGATTGAACGCCCAGCGCGCGCTCGTCGGCGTGCATGGCCTCGATGTAGAACTCGGTGACTTCGCCGATGCGGCGGCCGGATTCAACGGCGCGGCGGATGATCTTGTCGTCGATGTCCGTGATGTTGCGCACGTAGTCGACCGTCAGGCCGCTGGCGCGCAGCCAGCGCTGCACGACATCAAACGACACGAGCATGCGGGCGTGGCCCAGATGGCAGAAGTCGTACACGGTCATGCCACACACGTACATGCGCACCTGGCCGGCTTGGGCCGGTTTGAACGGTTCTTTGGTACGCGATAACGTGTTGTAGATTTGCAGCATGGCGCGATAGGCTTCGTTTAGTTTTCCGCGGCGGTTTCGGAAAGTTGCTGTCGACGGACGATACCGTCAACGCGTGCCGCCCCATTAGCACTGTGGCAGGTAAATTCGCAGTGGAACAATTCCAGTTCTGGCCCTGCTCCGTACTGTGATCCGAACTGCGCTCTGTATTACCTTGAACGCGATGGTCGAGCCAAAAACCCAACCGGGGCTAAAATGGTGGTCGTCAAGTATAGCAAGCGGCCCGGTCGCGCGCGTAAGCGCCGGCCGGCCAAGACTTTTAACGGAACCCCACGTGACTATCAAGCCGCGTTTTTGCGTTGCCCTGCTCGCCCTGGCCCTGGCCGGCACGCCCGCTGGCGTTGCCCTCGCCCAGTCGATGAGCGGCGGCGCGGGATCGAACCCCAACGCCAGCCGTACCACCCTGGACCCGATTCCGCCTGAAGGCGGCTGGGATGCCCTGGCCAATCTGCTGGAAGCCGCCAAGCCCAGTGTGGACACCCGCCTGACGCCGTCCGCCTCCCAGATCACCACGCACATCGAACGACTGCTCACCCGTGGCGACAACAAGGAAGCCCTGGCGATGATCGAAAAGCGCGAGGCCGAGATCAAGGACCAGCGCGGCACCGACGTCCAGCTCATGTTCCAGCACGCGCGCGCCCTGGCCGCGCTTGATCGCACGAACGAAGCGATCGACATCTACACCGACATGACCACGCGGTTCCCCGAATTGCCGGAACCTTGGAACAATCTGGCGGCTCTATATGCTGGCCGAGGCGAACTCGACCGCGCGCAGGACGCGTTGCAGATGGCGCTGCGCGCCGATCCGACTTACGCGGCCGCACGCGCCAACCTGGGTGACCTGCAACTGCTGCAGGCCTTGCGCACCTACAAGAAGGCCGCCAGCGACGGCGTCCCCGGCATGCGGGAAAAGGTCCGCGAAGTTGAAACAATGTTGAAGGATAAACAAGGCAAATGATGTCCCGTTACTCCCCTCTACACCTGCTGCGCCTGACGGCGTGCTCGTTCGCACTGGCTGCATTCGCTCCGGCGTTCGTCAGCGCCGCCCCCGCAGCCTCTTCTTCTCCCTCCACCTCCGAAGGCACCAAAACCATGAGCACCAATCCCCGCGTCAAGCTTCAAACGAACCAAGGCGACATGGTCATCACCCTGGACGCCGCCAAGGCGCCCAAGTCCGTTGAAAACTTCCTGACCTACGTCAAGGAAGGCTTCTACAACGGCACGGTGT
>CBHWAL010000282.1:0-6498 GCA_966111495.1 uncultured Achromobacter sp.
GCTGTCGTAGCGGCACAGCTTCATGCCGCGATGCGCACAGCTATTGAGCATGACCTGGATCTGCCCCTGCCGGTCGCGCGTCAAGATCACGGATTCCGTGCCCATGCGCGAGACAAAGTAATCGTCCGGCTTGGGCACCAGGCTTTCGTGCCCCACAAACAGCCACGCACGCGAGAAGATCTGCTTCAGTTCCTGCTGAAAGATCTCTTCGTCCACGAAGATGGACCGGCTGACCAGTCCCTCCTCGGCGCGCACCAACTCGTCGATCGTCTTCTGACCCATCACCACTTCCCCTTGGAGGATGCCCTTATTGGGCGCCTACGGCTTCTCAGCCGTGGCCGCCGCTGTACGCAGACGTGCTTCCGTGTTGTCGACGTGCGTGCGCGCATACTGCCTCGCCAACTCCACATCGCCCTTCTCGATGGCGGCAAACAGCGCCTCATGCTCCTTCTGCGCCTGCGCCCCGCGGCCCGCGATCTTGGCCGACCGCGAACGCGACACGCGCAGGTTCTTCTTGAGCAACACCGCCAGGAAATCGAAGAAATTCAGATAGTGTTCGTTGCGCGTGGCGCGTGCCACACAGCGGTGGAACTCCATGTCGGCATCCACGCCAACCGCCACGTCGCCGGACGCGATCGCGTCGGCCATCTTGCGCAGCGCCAGCCGCATCGCGGCCAGATCGTCCTCGCCACGCCGAGCCGCCGCCAGTGGAGCGGCTTCGATCTCGAAGCCCCGGCGCAATTCCACGATGCGCAGCACCTGATCCGCATCGCCAATGTCCGCCGCCTGCATGCGCAACACCGACGGCCGCGCCGTCTGCATCACGGTCAGCCCACGGCCCTGCTTGCTTTGCACAATGCCATCGCCCTTCAGGCGGGAAACCGCTTCGCGCAGCACGGTGCGCGACACGCCAAGCCGGGTGGCGATGGTCTGCTCAGGCGGCAGCACCTCGCCAACCTGGTAGTCCCCACTGGTAATCTCGTCCAGCAGCATCTCGGTGACGCGGTCCGTCAGATTGGGCTCTGACGAGAACGGCGGGACCGACTCTCGTTTCAACAGTACTCGGGAAGCTGAATCAGGCATAGGAAGTCTCGTCCGAAAACGTGCATCTCATTGCCAGCCCGCGTTGCCTCGGCTGTGACGCGCCCCGGGAGGGGTGCGTTGAAAATACGATAATCGTATAAGGATATGAGCAGGTATTAGGGGAAGTGCGGATGCTGGTCACATGCGCACACCACGCGTGATCCGGGGCCGGATCAATCCCCGTTTATGATTGCCAACGTAGCGAGTTCGCGCGAATGCGTTACTCTCCCCTCCCCAAATCAGTCTGCAAGGAGTTCCCTCATGGCACAAGCCTCCGCCCGTCACATCCTCGTTTCCACCGAAGCGAAGGCCAACGAACTCAAGACCGCCATCGAGAATGGTGGTGACTTCGCCCAGCTCGCCAAGGAAAATTCGAGCTGCCCGTCGAGCCGCGACGGTGGCAATCTGGGTACCTTCGGCCCGGGCCAGATGGTCAAGGAATTCGACACCGTCGTGTTCAGCGCCCCGGTCGGCGAAGTGCAAGGTCCGGTGAAGACCCAGTTCGGCTACCACCTGGTTGAAGTGACCAGCCGCCAGGACTAAGTCCCCGCAGCCAATTGGCTCAAAATCCGCCGCCAGGAGCGATCCTGGTGGCGGCTTTTTTTTGCCCTGCGCCCGCGTACCCGCACGCTGCACCGCAGCACCGGATTCCCTATCAATTGATAATTTCTGTTCAGGTGACAGGACCCGAAGGCCTGCGACAGAATGGCCTACACCCGGAGGAGACAGCCGGGGCCACAAGAATATTCACAGCGCAATCACAGCGCGCGTCAGAGGCCCATGAAAAAGTCCAGGAAGGTCATCATCACCTGCGCCATCACCGGTTCGGTTCACACGCCGTCGATGTCGCCCCATCTGCCCGTCACGCCCGATCAGATCGCGCAGTCCGCGCTGGATGCCGCCGAGGCGGGCGCGGCCATCGTGCATCTGCACGCGCGTCAACCGGACACCGGCCAACCCACGCAGGATCCGGCGCTCTATGCGCAGTTTCTGCCGCGCATCAAGGAGGCGTCCGACGTCGTGGTCAACATCACGACGGGCGGTTCGCCGGTGCTGCCTATTGCCGAACGCATGGCGCCGGCCCTGCAGTTCAAGCCCGAGGTGGCGTCGCTGAACATGGGGTCGATGAACTTCGGGATGTATGAACTGCTGGAGCGGTTCAAGGATTTCAAGCACGCCTGGGAACGGCCTTACCTCGAGGGCAGCAACGACCTGATCTTTCGCAATACGTTCAAGGACATCGAGCACATTCTTACGTCCTGCGGCGATAACGGCACGCGCTTTGAGATCGAGTGCTATGACATCGGGCACCTGTATACCGCCGCGCATTTCGTGGACCGAAAGCTGCTCAAGCCGCCGTTCCTGATTCAGTCGGTGTTCGGCATCCGCGGCGGCATCGGCACGCACCCCGAGGACGTGATGATGATGAAGCGCACGGCGGACCGGCTGTTTGGCGATGACTACATCTGGTCGGTGCTGGCTGCGGGGCGCAAGCAGACGCCGCTGGCGACGATGGCGGCCACGATGGGCGGGAACGTGCGCGTGGGCCTGGAAGATTCGTTGTGGGACGGCCCGGGCGAGTTGGCGCTGTCGAACGCGGACCAGGTGCGCCGCATCCGGCGCATTCTGGAAGACCTGTCCTTGCAGGTCGCCACGCCCGACGATGCACGCGAGACACTGCAACTGAAGGGACGCGGCAACGTCGCGTTCTGAAAACACACATCCACCCAGTGGGGAGACGAGACATGAAAAAAACACTGCGCGCGACGGCTTTGGCCGCGCTGTTGGGCATGGCGGCGGCGGCTCAGGCCGATGACGGGGTCATCCGAATCGGATTCATCACGGATATGTCGGGTCTGTCGGCCGACGCCGATGGGCCGGGCGGCGCCGAGGCGATCAAGATGGCTATTGCAGACCTGGGCGGCACGGTGGCAGGCAAGAAGGTGGAGGTGTTGGTCGCGGACCATCAGAACCGGGCAGATATCGCGTCGTCACGTGCCCGCGAATGGCTGGATCAGCGCGGCGTGAACATGCTGATCGCGGGCGCGAACTCGGCGGCGGCGCTAGCGATGGCGAAGGTGGCCGAGGAAAAGAAGACGCCGTTCTTCGTGGTGAGCGCGGGCGCCTCCGAGCTGACGAACTCGCAGTGCACGCCCTACACGGTGCATTACGTGTACGACACGGTGTCGCTGGCGCGCGGCACGGCGCGCGCGATGATGAAGGAAGGAAACAAGGACTGGTTCTTTCTGACGGTGGACCACGCGTTCGGCCATGCGCTGGAGCGGGATGCATCGAAGGTGGTGCAGGCCGACGGCGGCAACGCCAAGGGAGGGGTGCGGCATCCGCTGAACACGGCCGATTTCTCGTCGTTCATCCTGCAGGCGCAGGCCTCGGGCGCGCAGGTGCTGGGGCTGGCCAATTCCGCCAGCGACACCAGCAACGCGGTCAAGGCGGCCAACGAGTTCGGCCTGACGCCCAAGATGAAGATCGCGGGCCTGCTGGTGCTGATCACCGATGTGCATGCGCTGGGCCTGCAAGCGGCGCAGAACATGTACCTGACTACGGCGTGGTACTGGGACCAAGACGACGCGTCGCGCAAATGGGCGTCCCGCTTCGAGGCCGTGATGAAGAAGAAGCCTTCGATGCTGCAGGCCGGCGATTATTCCGCGGCGACGACCTATCTGAAAGCGGTGGAAGCGACCAAGAGCACCGACGGCGATACCATCATGAAGTGGCTCAAGGCCAATCCCGTGAACGACTTCTTCGTGAAGGACGGCAAGATTCGCGCGGACGGGCTGATGGTGCATGACATGTTCCTGATGCAAGTGAAGACGCCAGCGGAATCGAAGGCCCCGTGGGACTACTACAAGCTGGTGGCGCGCGTGCCGGGCGACCAGGTGTACACGTCGCCCGCTGAATCGACCTGCCGTCTGATGAAGCCCTGACCATGAACCGACCGCAAACCCCTACGAATACCCCCGCAGCGATCGCAGCCCTGCCGGTCGATCTGTCCGGAAAGCGGGTCATCGTGACGGCCGGCGCGTCCGGCATCGGCGCCGCGCTGGCCGACGCCTTCGCCGAGCGCGGCGCGCGTGTGCATCTGTGCGACGTCGATGAACAGGCCCTGGCCGCCAGCAGCCACGCCTGGAAGCGCGCGGACGTTGGCAGCCGCGACGAGATCGACCGCTACATGCAGACAGCGCTGTCGCATCTGGGCGGGCTGGACGTACTGGTGAACAACGCCGGCATCGCGGGCCCCACAGCGGGGATCGCCGACATCACGGAAGCGGAGCTAGACGCGACGCTGGATATCAACCTGGCCTCGCAGTTCCACACCGTCCGGCATGCGTTGCCCGCGCTGCGCGAGTCGGGCGGCGGCAGCATCATCAACATCAGTTCGGTGGCGGGCCGAATGGGCTTGCCCATGCGCACGCCGTATGCCGCCACCAAATGGGGCGTCGTTGGGCTGACCCGCTCGCTGGCGATCGAGCTGGGGCCGCTGAATATCCGGGTCAATGCGCTGCTGCCGGGGCTGGTGGCCGGGCCACGCATCGAACGGGTCATCGCGGCCCGCGCGAACAACATGGGTTTGTCGGTGGAGGAACAGACTCGGCTGGAGCTGTCCGGCGTCAGCCTGCGGCAGTTCGTGCGCGCCGCGGACATTGCCAACATGGCGCTGTTCCTGGCCAGCCCCTTCGGGGCGATGGTCAGCGGGCAGGCAATCAGTATCGACGGCGATCTGCAGTCGCTGCCGTGGCAGCCGCCGGCGCAATGACAGGGTAGCGGTCGCCGTTAGGGCAATAGCGCGATCGTCTCTGCGTAGACGCCCTGCCGCCGCGCCTGGGCAGTGGCGCGCAGGGCATCCAACAGGCGCGCAGTCAGTTCGTTGTTGCGGGACTCGGCGCGTGTGATCAGCATGAAGTCGAACCATTGCCGCGAGGCCAGCGGCACGGCGACCAGGTCGTGAAACGACGCGACGATGTCGGACGCGGACAGCGCATTGACCAGGCTGATGCCCTTGACCGCGCGCACCGTGCCCGGCAACAGCGACATGTGCGCCTGCATGCCGGACCGCAGCAGCAGCGAGTCGGCGATATCGCCCTGCGCCACGACGTAGTCGGACCACAGCGGCTTGACGTAGGTATCGGGTGGAATGTCGAGCACTGCGATGGCGTCGCGTGCGGCCAGCGGGTGTTCGCGGTGGGCAATCGCCATGACGTCCGCGCGCAGGAACGGCGTGAAGGTCAGCCGCGTGCTGTCGCGACCGACGGCGCCCAGGCCAAAATCGGCGCGCATCGTCTCCACCGCGCTGATGACCTGCATCGACGATTCCACGTCGATGGAAAATGGCCGCGTGCCATTGAGGTCCAGATAGCGGCGCACGGCATCGGGCGCGTAGCCCAGCGCCAGCGCGGGCGACGATGCGATGCGCAGTCCGCGCCCGCCGAATTGTTCGATGCTGTGCAGGGCTTCGTCGATGCGCACCAGCTCGTCCAGCACGAACTTGGCCTCGCTGTAGAGGTACTGCCCCGCCTCGGTGGGGCGCAGGGTCTTGTGCGACCGGTCGAACAGCTGGACGCCCGTCGCGCTTTCCAGGCGTGAGATCGCGTGGCTGATCGCCGGCTGCGTCAGGTGCATGGCGAGCGCCGCCTGCCGCGTCGATCCCGTCATGACCACTGCGTAGAAGATCCGCAGGTCATGGATGTTGAAATTTCGCTTCATGCCGCGCGTCTACCGTGAATTGTGTGGCGGCTTGGGTGGCTGCTTGGGCGACGCCTTTGGCGCGCTCATGCCCCCAAAAGCAAACAACCCCATCTGCGCACCCGTCGCGCGCGACAGGAAATCATTCTTCAGCACCTCCCGGTCGCCGAACAGCGCGTCGACATCGTTGCCCTTCGCCGCACGATTCTTGTCGATATCGTTTTGGGCATCGTGCATGCCCTCTTGCAGCGCGCGTCGCAAGGCCGGGTTCAGTGACGCGGAGTCATAGGGTTCACCGGGCCGCAGGCCCAAGCTGGCCATGCGCTCGCGCAGCATCGTCTCGGACTTGTGGGCGGGTGCGAACCGCAGCAGGAAAGCCAGCTCGTCATAGAACTCCAGCGACGAATACATCTGCGCGCGCGGCACCGGCGCCATCCATTCCACCTGCGCGGGCGCGGCAGGCGCAGCCCGGTTGCGGAACGCGGACAAGCTCTGGACCTTGAAGCGCGACTGGATGCGCTTGGCGTTTTCATGGTCGGCTGGATTGAAGCGCTGCGTGCGGGCCACCAGTGTGGCAAGCTGCGTCTCGGAACGAATCACCTTCGTGATACCGGCAGGCACCTTGTCTTTCCAGGACGGTCCTGCAACCAAAAAGACGCCACCGCCGACACCGCGCGAGCCCAAGTCGCCGATGTGATGCATGTACAGATCCAT
>CBHWAL010000283.1:0-6488 GCA_966111495.1 uncultured Achromobacter sp.
GGTTTGCGCCAGCGACTTGCCGTCGAACAGGATCTCGCCGGAATCGATGGGGATCAGCCCGGCGATCATGTTGATCAGCGTGGACTTGCCGCAGCCGTTGGGGCCGAAGACCGAGACGATCTTGCCCTTGGGGATGTCCAGGTTGAAGTCTTCATAGAGCGGCCAGCCGGCGAAATACTTGGTCAGGCCGCGGATGGTGATGTGCGTGCCCAGCGGGCCGGGCTGGAAGGGCGCCGCGGCCGGTGCGGGAGCGATGACGGGGTTGATGACGGTGGACATTTATCGGCCGCTCCAGTGAACCACGCGCTTTTCCAGCACGAGAAAGAGAATATTGAGCACATAGCCCAGCGCGCCGGCCGCCAGGATCGCGGCGTACATCTCGCGCACGTTCAGCACCTGCTGCGCATTGATGATGCGATTGCCCAGGCCGCTGTCCGAGCCGATGAACATCTCGGCCACGATCACGATGACCAGCGCCATCGACACGCCGCTGCGCAGGCCGACAAAGGTGGGCTGCAGGCTTTCCCAGATCAGCACGTCCTTGAAAATCTGCCAGCGCGACGCGCCCATCACGCGCGCCGCCATCACGCGCTGCGTGCGGGCGTTGATGACGCCGTACGCGCTGTTGAACAGGATCACCAGCACGGCCGCGAAGGCGGCGATGGCGATCTTGTTCATGTCGGTCACGCCGAAGATCATCAGGAACAGCGGGATCAGTGCGGAGGACGGCGTGGACCGGAAGAAGTCCACCAGGAATTCGACGCTGCGGTAGGCCTTTTCGTTGCTGCCGAGCAGCACGCCCAGCGGCACGCCGATCACGCCGGCCATCAGGAAGGCTTGCACGGTTCGGTTCAAAGACGACAGGAAATCGGCCAGCAGCGGGCCGCCCGCCATGCCCTTGACCAGGGCCACGATGGTGGCGCTGGGCGTGGGCAACAGCACCGGGCTGACCAACTGCAGCCGGACCACCAGGTCCCACACCACAAAGAGTGCGAGCGGGCCGATCAGGGGCAGCAGCCGCGAGGTGTCGAACTTGCGCGGCGGCTTGGACATGGCCGGCTGCGCCTTGGCGGGCTGCGCCTTGGCCGGCGCGGCGGCGGTGGCCGTAGAGGGGGCGGGCGTGGCGCCCGTAGCCGTGGTCGCTGTCATGGATCAACCCTTGTAAAGCATGGTCGAGACGTCGACCTTCTGCGCGAAGACGCCCTTGTCGGTGAACAGGTCGAAGAACTTCTGGAAGTACTGCACGTCGCTGGGCGTGAACTCGTTGTGCAACGTGTAGGCGGCCAGCGGCACTTCCTCGGTCATCGGGCCTTCGATGGCGGTGTAGCCCTTCAGGAAGGGGCGCGCTTCTTCGGGCTTGGTGCGGATCAGCTCGATGCCGCGCGCGTACGCGGCGATGAATTTCTTGCTTTCCTCGGGGTGCTTCTTCAGGAAGGCGGTGGTCAGGGAGGCCGAGCCGCCGAACCACGGCGCCATCGGATCGCCCAGGACGTACTTGGCGATGACGCCGGTCTCCAGTACGCGGGTCGTGCCGTTCAGGCGGCCCACCGTGCCCGTGGGTTCCAGCGTGTAGCACGCGTCCAACTGGCCGGCGGCAACCGCGGCGACGTGCTGGCTGATTGCCAACTCGACCACGGTTGCCCCCGTTGCGCCGGCGCGCTCCAGGACTGCTTTGGCCAGCGTGGAATTCTGGATGCCGGGACCAGAACCGACCTTTTTCCCCTTGAGGTCTGCGATGGATTTGATGGGACTGTCTTTCGCGACGATGAACTCATCCAGCACGTTCTTGGCGTTGCTGGGGTTGGACGCGAAAATCTTGAACAGGCCGGGCGAGGCGATCTCGCCGATGGCCAGGTTGGCCGAGCCCGTGCCGTTGGCGCTGCCATCGGCGCGGCCCGCGAGCATGGCCTCCATGACCTGTTGCGCGCCCGCGAACTTCAGCGCCTCGACGTTCAGGCCGGCTTCCTTGAAATAGCCTTTCTCGATGGCGGCGTAGAACGGCACACCAGCGGCCACAGGCCAGAAGCCGATCCGGATGACCGGGCCTGATTGCGCGCGCACCAGCGCCGGAGCGGCGAGCGCCGCCGCGCCCATGGCGGCGCCCTGGATCAGGCGGCGGCGGGTGGCGTTGAAGGCGTAGGGTGCATTGCGATGGATCATGTAAGGCTCCTGGGCTGCTTGGGTGGGGGCGCTTGTAGACAAGCTTGCATACCAGTCATCAAGCAATACCCGTGCCAGGTTTTGCGTGAGGCGCGTTCCTCCATGAGGCGCGATCACATCGCCTCAGGCTGGTGCCCGTCGTGAACCAAGTTGGTGCAAGGCGCACCACATAAGGGGACATAACGTGTCCTCAGTCGTGTCTTCAGTCGGCAACGACGCGCCCGCGCCGGCTGCGTTGGCAGTAGCATCGAGCGCATGAACACGCGCTTTGTCGAAGCCTTTCTGTGGTCCGCGCGGCTAGGAAGTTTTCGCGCCGCGAGCAACCGTCTGCACATCACGCAGGCGGCCGTGGCCAACCGCATCGCGTCGCTGGAAGAGGACATCGGCGCGCGCCTGTTCGAACGCGATGCCAAGGAATTAAAGCTCACGGCGGTCGGCACGCGGCTGCTGGATTATGGCGAGCGCCTGCTCGAGATCCGCCAGCAGATCCTGTCGCTGGGCAAGCGCGGTGACGCGGTCGCCGGGCTGGTGCGCATTGGCGCCATCGAGACCGTCGTGCACACCTGGCTGATCGGCTTTCTGACGAACCTGCGGTCCACGTATCCCGGCATCGAGGTCCAGTTGACGTCCGAGACGGTGCGCGCCCTGCATCGCGGTTTGCGCGAAGGCACGCTGGACATCGCGTTCCAGACGGACGTGCTGAACGACACGGGCATCATCAGCATGCCGTGCCTGCCGATGGAGATGGGCTGGATCGGACCGGCGGGTGGCGAGGACACGATGACGGCGCACGACCTGCTTGGCGAACCGGTCCTGACGATGAACCCGGGATCGCAGCCGCACGAGGCGCTCAAGGCCTTGTACCGCGAGGTCGGCATGCCGCAGGGCAAGGTGCATTTCGTCAGTTCGATCTCGGCGCTGGCGCGGCTGGTGCGCGGCGGCTTTGGCCGTGCGCTCGTGCCGTTGCCACCCCTCTACGAGTACGTCGCGCGCGGCGAAATCCAGGTCATCCACACCGACCTGCCGGTGCCGCCACAACAATTGGCGGTGAGCTATCTGGAAAGCGGCGGTTCGGACGCGATCCGGCTGGTGGCGGAGCTGGCGTGCCGCGCCTCGGATCAGTTCACGGCTGCGGTGATTGCGCCGCGAGTGGGGTCGGCCCGGTAGACGTTTTCGTTCAAAAATTTGTCAGGTATCTGAACGGCGCCTGAATATCAAACGAAAATTGTTTACACTCGCATCCACAAAATTCAAGCCGGAACGGGCCGCCGCGGGGGCGGGCCGTCCGAATTACGGGAGAAAGACGATGCGCAAGTTGCTATTGGGTGCGGTGCTGGCCGCCGCGGTTTACGGCGGAGTGGCGCAGGCCGCCGCCGAACCCAAGGCCGTGGTCGCCACGTACTCCGATCTGGCGCTGGCTGGCTACGAGGACTCGCTGACGGCTGCCAAGAAGCTGCGCGACGCCATCAACGCGCTGGTCGCCAAGCCTAGCGCTGAAACCCTGAAGGCCGCGCGCGAGGCGTGGATCGTGGCGCGCGTGCCCTACCAGCAGACCGAGGCCTACCGCTTTGGCAATCCCATCGTCGACGACTGGGAGGGCCGCGTGAATGCCTGGCCGCTGGATGAAGGCCTGATCGACTATGTCGACGCATCCTACGGCACGGAGAACGACGAAAACGCGTTCTACGCCGTGAACGTCATCGCCAACTCCAAGGTTTCGGTCGGCGGCAAGACGGTCGACGTCAGCAAGATCACGCCCCAGCTGCTGTCCGAAGTGCTGCACGAGGCCGACGGCAACGAGGCCAACGTGGCCACGGGTTATCACGCGATCGAATTCCTGCTGTGGGGCCAGGACCTGAATGGCACCGGTGCCGCGCCCGCGGACCGCAAGGGCACGCCGCAAGAGCGTCACGCGGGCAATCGTCCGCATACGGATTTCGACCCGAAGCAGTGCACCGGCGGCAATTGCGAGCGCCGCATTGAGTTCTTGAAGGCGGTAACGGACTTGCTGGTGACTGATCTCGAAGAAATGGTGGGCAACTGGAAGAAGGACGGCGCGGCGCGCAAGGCGGTCGAAGAGGATCCGAAGGCCGGCCTCATCGCCATGCTGACCGGTCTGGGCAGCCTGTCGTACGGCGAGCTCGCCGGCGAGCGCATGAAGCTGGGCCTGATGCTGCACGATCCCGAGGAAGAGCATGATTGCTTCTCGGACAACACGCACAACTCGCACTATTACGACCAGATCGGCATCCGCAACGTCTATCTGGGCTCGTACACGCGCATCGACGGCAAGAAGGTGACCGGCGCCAGCCTATCCGACCTGGTCAAGGCCAAGGATCCCAAGCTGGACGCGGAAGTGCGCGCCAAGCTGGACGCCACGGTCGCTGCCATGCAGGCCATGAAGACGCGCGCCGAGACGGTCGAGACCTATGACCAGATGATTGCGGACGGCAACAAGGAGGGCAACGCCGTGGTGCAGGCCGCCATCGACAGCCTGGTCGCGCAGACGCGCAGCCTGGAACGCGTGATCACGCTGCTGGACCTTGGCAAAGTCGCCATCGAAGGGTCCGACAGCCTGGATAAACCCGACGCCGTATTCAAGTGAAACTCGCATTAGCCGCCGTATTGGCGGCGTCGGTTCATGCCGTCGCCGCCGCCACGCCCGCCGCGCCTGGCGGGCGTGACGATCTGACGCCCGAAGACCAGAAGCGCGTTACTGCCATCACGGCGCCCACCCGGGATTTCTCGAAGGTCGAGACGTTCGAGACCATGCAGGCCGGGGCCGCCACGACCAACAAGCTCATCAATGCCGACATCTTTTCGCAGCCGTCGGCGAACATGAGTTTTGAAGGCCGCCAGGAATTCATCGTCGGCAACGGCCTGTTCCGCAAGGACTGGGTGTCCGCACCCTCGTCCACGCAGGCGTCCGATGGCCTGGGACCGCTGTTCAACGCGCGTTCCTGTCAGGCCTGTCACACCAAGGACGGCCGCGGCACGGTGCCGGGGTTCGATCCCCTGGAACGTACGGACGCCGTCGCGCTGCTGCTGCGCCTGGCCGTGCCGGAAGGCGCCGATCGCGGTCATCCCAAGCTGGGCGCCGACGAGATCGCGTCCTTGCCGGAACCCGTCTATGGGGTGCAGCTGCAGAATTTCGCGGTCGCGGGCCTGCCCGCCGAAGGCCGCATGGAAATCGAATACGAACCTGTGCCCGTGGCGCTGCGCGGCGGCGAGACCCCCACCCTGATGAAGCCCACCAACCGCATCGAGAACCTGGGTTACGGGCCGATGCGCGCGGCCACGCAGATCTCGCCGCGGCTGGCGCCGCCGCAGATCGGCCGGGGCCTGCTGGAATCGATCCACGAGTCCGACATCCTGGCGAACGTCGGCGCGGACAAGCGCGACGGCATCGTCGGCAAGGCCAACTGGGTCACCGATGCGCGCACCGGCGCGCGCGTGCTGGGCCGCTTCAATTTGAAGGCGGGACAGCCGACGGTCGAGCAGCAGAGCGCAGCCGCGTTCTCCAATGACATGGGCCTGTCCACGCCGATGTTGCCCAAGCATTCCGGCGAATGCACGCCCGCGCAGACGCAATGCCTGGACATGCCGCACGGCGCGCAGCCGCGCTTTGGCGCGGAGGAAGTGCCGGCCAAGCTGATGGACTTCGTCACCATCTATTCGACCAACCTTGCCGTGCCCATGCGGCGCGATGCGGACGACGCGCGCGTGCTGGCGGGCAAGAAGCTGTTTTACGAAGCCAATTGCGTGGCCTGCCACGTGCCCAAGTACGTGACCAGCCGTGACGCCAAGCAGCCGGAACATCGCTTTCAGCTGATCTGGCCGTACACCGACATGCTGGTGCACGACATGGGCGACGACCTGGCCGACGGCGTGAGCGACGGCATGGCCACCGGCCGTGAATGGCGCACGCCGCCGCTGTGGGGCATCGGCCTGACCAAGACCGTGAACCCCAACGCGACCTGGCTGCACGACGGGCGCGCCCGCACGCTGCTGGAAGCCGTGCTGTGGCATGGCGGCGCGGCCAAGCCGGCGCGCGACCGCGTCGTGGACATGACGCCTGAAGAACGCGCGGACCTGATCCGCTTCCTGGAGTCCCTGTGATGGCTCGCATTTTGTTCACGCGCGCCGCCACTGCGGCGCTGATCCTGGTGGCGCCGATTGCTGCGGTGACCGCGCAGGCCGCGCTGCCTGCCGATCTGGGCGAACGCCTGGCGCGCGAGTACGCCCGGCCCGCTGTCGTGAAGATGACGGACGCCGCTGCGGCGCCGGAAACCGCGCTGGGGAAAACACCCTATTGGCCGAGGTTTTCA
>CBHWAL010000284.1:0-6466 GCA_966111495.1 uncultured Achromobacter sp.
ACAGGCCGGTCAGACGATAGGACCACACCCCGGCCTCGTCGATCGGACCGCCGATGTCCGCCGAAATCTGCCGGCGGTCATAACTGCCGCCGTCCAGATTGATCTCGCCCATCGTTTCGCCGGGCGGACGCTTTGTCACGGTATTGACGATGCCGCCGGGCGCTGCGGCGCCATACAGCACCGATGACGGCCCCCGCAGCACTTCGACCCGCTCCAGCCCGTACGGCTCCTGCTTGCCGTTGTACTGATTGATCATGTAGCGCATGCCGTCGCGGTAGTAGCTGCCGGTCTGCGGGTTGGCTTCGAAGCCGCGGATGCTCATCGTGTCTTCGAACATCGAGCTCTTGGCGACGATGCCGGGCATGATGCCGGGCGTGTAACCCAGCGCCTCTTGCAGGTTCTGCGCCTTCTGAACGCTGATCTGCGCGGCGCTCACCACCGAGATCGACTGCGGCGTTTCGATGATCGGCGTATCGGTCTTGGTGGCGGTGGCGCTGTTCGTGGCGGCGATGCCAAGCACCGGGCCATCCGGGCGTTCGAACTGGGCGATCACCGCAATCGGTTCCAACTGTGTCACGTCCTGGCGGCCTTGCCGCAGGACGAAACCGCCGTCGGGCAGACGTTCCGCCACGAGACCGGTGCCGGTCAGCAGCGCGGCCATCCCTGCCTCGGGCGAATACCGGCCGCGCACGCCGGGGCTTTGCCGGCCGCCGCTCAGATCGCCGTGGCCGCTGACGAAAAGGCCAGCTTCGGCGGAAAACAGGTTGAGCACCTGGCTCAGCGGCCCGGCCGGGATGTCGTATTCGCGGACCTGCGTCTGGGCGGACTGCGCGTACACGGCGCTTTGTGCGGGCTGCGCGTACACGTCGCTCAGGGGCGCCCCGCCGCTCAGCATCACGCCGATGGCGAGCGCCAGCGGGGCGATGCGCGCGCGGCGGATCGGACGGATGGGGAAAACAGTGAGGGGGTTGGTCATGCCACGGATCCGCGATATGGGTGTTGAATTGCCCATAGGCCGGATGAGCGCGGCAAAAGCGGCAAACTATTTTGTAACGGCGGTGGGATCAGGGGGCTATCAGCGCGGTTGCAGCGTCGTCCACCAGGGCAGCGGCTGGCTGATGCGCACCGGCAGGGCCTCGCTTATCAGGCGCAGCGCGCGGTCGCTGTCATGCAGCGGGAATGTGCCTGTCACACGCAAGTCCGCCACGTCGCCGGCACAGCCGAGATGACCGCGGCGGTAGCGCGCCAGTTCCGCCACCACCCGCGCCAACGGCGCCTCTTCGAATTGCACGATGCCGCGCGTCCAGTTGTGGTCGTCGGCCCGCAGCGCTGCGGGTGTGTCGATGCCTTGCGATCCGCCGCGCATCCGCATGCCGGCATCGACCCGAACCCCGGCGGGCGGCGCGCCCGCGAAATGTGCCTGCACCGCGCCCTCAAGCACGGCGAGCGTGGTTTCGCCGTCAAGGCTGCGCACGTTGAACCGCGTGCCCAGCGCCTGCAACCGCCCTTCGGGCGTGTCCACCACAAACGTGCGCTCCGGGTCGGCAGCGGTGGCGATCATGATTTCGCCGCGCAGCAGCTCCAGGCGGCGTTGGTCGCGGGTGTAATCGACCTTCACGGCCGTATCGGTATTGAGTCGAATCTGAGTGCCGTCGGCGAGCCGGATTTCTTTCGATCCGCCCACCGGCGTGACCAGGTCCGCCCGCCACGCCGCCCAGGTTCGGCGGCCGGCAGGCGACTGCGCCACGCCCAGGCCCAAGAGTCCCGTCGCGCCCGCGATCAGCGCAACCGTCAACAACCGGCGGCGCTCGCGCCGGCCCTGCGCGGCGGCATTGAGGCTGGCCACGCTGGCCTCGCGGCCCATCGGCTGCGCGACCAGCGCATCGAACTGCGCGCCCACATCCTCGACGCGTTGCCACGCCCGGCGATGCGCATTGTCGGCATCCATCCACGCCTGCCAGCGTGCATGCTCCTGCTCGCTGGCCGCCCCCGAACTCAGCAGCGCATACCAATGCGCGGCGGCCTCAAGGATGCGCGAATCGACGGCGGCGGCGCCCATCACCGTCCTGCCTCATCGCCGTGCAAACCAACAGGTTGCAGGTCGGTGTCGAGCAGAAAGCACAGCATGGCCTGCGCGATGTCGTTGCGCACCGTCCGCTCGGACACGCGCAGCTCCGCCGCGATGGCCGGATGCGTCATGCCGTGGATGCGGTGCATCAGGAAGGCGGCGCGCGCACGCACGCCCAGGCGATGGAGCTTGCGGTCGATCTCCACCAGCGCCTGGAGCGCCTGGACTTGCACTTCGGGGGATGGGTGGGTGACCTCGGGACGCGCTGCCAGCGTTTCAGCCCACGCCATTTCGATGTCCCGGCGGCGCCAGAAATCGACTAGCAGGCCGCGCGCGATGGTGGTCAGGAATGCCCGGGGCTCGCGCACATCGGCAATGGCGTGCCGCCGAACCAGCAAGGTCAAGAAGGTGTCCTGCGTGAGGTCGGCGGCCTGGTGATTATCTTGAAGACGGCGATTCAGCCATTTCTGCAACCAGCCGCAGTGCGCGGTGTACAGGGCGGAAAGCGATGCGCCAACTGCGTGCTCTCGGTCCGACACGGCGAGCATCCATAATGGAAATGATATTTATTATTATACAAACAATGGATGGTCCGATCGGATGACGGACGCGGAGTCAGTCCAGCACCACACCCGACTCGCGCACCGCGGCCTCCCATTGCCGGGCCTCGTCGTGCCAAGCCGTGCCGAACGATGCGGGTGTGTCCTGTCCGGGAACGAAGCCGTTGGCAAGGAAGGCCTGCCGCACCTCGGGCAGACCCAGCACCTCGTGCAAGACGGTTGCAAAGCGCGCGATGCGATCAGCCGGCGTGCCCTTCGGCGCGGCAAAGCCCCACCAGTTGCCCTGCACCGCATCCGGCATGCCGGCCTCTTTCGCGGTAGGCACGTCGGGCAACGCGGCAAACCGTTCGGGCGAAGCCACCGCCAGCGCCCGGACCTTGCCCTGCGGCACGTAGGCAGCCGCGACGCTGTAGCCGCCGATGTAGAGCTGCACCTCGTTGGCCAGGAGCGCCTGCACACCGGGCGCTGCCCCCCGGTAGGCAATGTGCGTCATGTCCGCACCCATCGCCTTCGACAGCCGGTACGCCGACAGGTGCGGCGTCGTGCCCATGCCTGGCGAACCGTAATTGAGCTTGCCCGAGTGCGCGCGCGCATACTGGTGGAACTGCCGCCAGTCGGCCGCGGGCGCCTGCGCGCTGACATAGACGAAGGCGGGCACGTCCGCCAGCTTGCCCACCGGTTCCAGATCGGTCAGCGGATCGAAGCCCAGCTTGCGATACAGGAACTGATTGATAACGAAATTATTGGCGGCGCCCAGCACCAGCGTGTAGCCGTCTGGCTTTGCGCGCGCCACATCCTGCATGCCGATGTTGCCGCCCGCGCCGGTCTTGTAGTCGACCACCACGGGCTGGCCCAGGCGCTTTTCCAGCAGCGGCTGGATCTGCCGCAAGGCGATGTCGCCCGCCGCGCCCGGCGCATACGGCAGCACCACGCGGATGGGATGCTCGGGATACTGGGCGCTGGCCGCAGGCGGCACGAGGGCCAGGGCCGGGGCCAGCGCGGCCAGGACGGATACGGCACAAGCTCGATATGGCATCGTGTTCTCCCTGGCCGTCCCGGCGGCGCTGCCCGGGCGGCCGGCCTTGCAACGTTGCGGGTGCTACAGGTCGATACGCATCAGATCGTGGGCCAGACGCAGCGGACCCGGGTAGTGCTTGCGGATGTCGGACACGATCTCGTCCATCAGGTGCGGCCCCATGAGTTCCACGGGCAGATGCTTCGCTGCCGCGCGCTTTAGGACCGGACTGGTGGAATCGAAGTGGCCGAAGTGGGTGGCCACCAGGCTCTTCACATTGGCCTCGCGCGCGATCTTGCCCAGATCGGTCGGGCTGGTGTGGGCATAGGTGCCGACGCCGGTCTTGGCGCGGTGCGCGATGAACGACTCGGGAAAGGTGCACTCGTGGATGAGCAGATCGGCATCCTTGGCCAGGCGCACCATCGCCGCACAGGGCGCGGTATCGCCGCTGAAGGCGATGACCTTGCCTTCCGCCTCGACACGCACGCCGAAGCACTCGCAGACATCGCGCGGAATGTGTTCGACCCAATCCACCGAAATGCGGACCTTGTCGTCCTCGAACACCACGCCGGGGCTCACCTCGCGCACCACAGGCCGCATCGCTTCCAGATTGCGCTGGCGCACGGGGTAAGCAGCGCGCGCCTGGTAGTCCGTGTGATACGCGCCGTTCTCGAACAGGTGGTCGACGAAGTGCTTCGTGCCCTTCGGGCCCAGCACCAGCGGCGAGCCTTCCTTGTTCAGAATCCAGCTTGAAATGACGAAATACGGGTAGTCGCAGATGTGGTCGTGGTGCAGGTGGGTCAGAAAGACGAATCCCACCTTGGCGGGATCGACATTGGCGCGCACCATCTGCCGCGTCGCGCCCTCGCCGCAGTCGAACAGGTAGTGCCGGTCGTCGTCCAGCGTCAGCAGAATCGCGGACTGCGCCCGGTCGGGATCCGGCAACGCCGCGCCAGTCCCCAGCATGGTGATCTTCATCGGCAACCTCTCTGGTCAGAAGCATGGGCTCGCATGAGCACGAAACCAGTATAGGAACGGGGTGCATACCGAACGATCAATTATTAGAATGCTGTGAAAACCGTTAGGAATCACTGCGCCATGCCCGCCAGCCCCCGCATTCCCGACCTGCGCCACATCAGCGGACGCCTGCGCCTGCGCCACCTTGACCTGCTGCACGCGCTACACGCGCTGGGCAGCGTCCACAAGGCCGCGGCGCGGCTGGCCATGACCCAGCCCGCGGCCAGCAAGCTCTTGCTGGAACTGGAGGACATGTTCGGCGTCCCGCTATTCGTGCGTTCGCGGCGGGGCATTACGCCGACCGCTTTCGGGCAGGCGCTTGCCAGCAAGACGGACGTGCTGCTTGCCGATCTGGCAGGGGCGCGGAACGAAATCGCCGCCTTGGCCGCCGGCGCACGCGGCCGCATTCGGGTCGGGGTGCAGCCGGTGGCGCTGCCCGTGCTGGTGCCGCGCGCCATCCAGCGGATGCGCGAACACCATCCCGGGGTCACCGTCATGCTGCACGAGGGCGCGCACGATGCGTTGCTGGACAGCCTGGCCCGCGGTGAACTCGACTGCGTGCTGGGCCGGCTGATGCTGGATGCCGCCCAGGCGGTGTTCCGCACCGAAGTGCTGTACGAAGAACCGATATGCGTGGTGGCGCGCAAGGGGCATCCGCTGGCGCGGTCGACCCGCATCACCGCCGCGGCGCTTGCGCGCCAGGACTGGATCCTGCCGCCGCCCGATGCGCCGCTGCGCCAGCGGATCGACGCCTACTTCGCGCAACAGGGCCTGGCGCTGCCCGCGCCTGTCGCCGAATCGGTATCGCTGCTGGCCAATGAAGTGCTGCTGCGCGGCGCGGACATGCTGGCCGCCATGCCGCGCGCCGTCGCCCATCACTACGCGGACCTGGGCGTGCTGGCGATACTGAAGTTCAAACCGGATTGGAATCTGCCGGCGGTAGGCGTCGTGCAGCGGACGCACGTGGAACCGACGGCGGCGCTGGCCCATTTCCTGGACGCCTTGCGCAGCGAAGCCCGCGCCTTGCAGGACTCGCCGCCGGCACCCGGCTGAGCGCCGCCGCGCTTGCGCCAGCCAGAAAAAAACGCACCCCGTGGGGTGCGTTGTGCATCCGTGCAGCGGCAACGTTCAGGAGCGGCCAGCCAGGCTGCCGCCACCGTCCACGCCCAGCACCTGACCGGTGATGAAACCGGCGTCGTCCGACAGCAGGAAGGCGATGGCGGCGGCCACTTCGGCCGGGGTGCCCAGGCGCTTCATGGGAACGGAAGCCAGCGCGCGCTTTTCGTTGTCGCTGCCGGCGGGCCGGGTGGCGCGGAACATTTCGGTTTCGATGGGGCCCGGCGCCACCGCATTGGCCGTGACGCCGTATTCGGCCAGTTCCAGCGCCCAAGTGCGGGTGCAGCCCACCAGCGCGCTCTTGGCGGCCGAATACGCGGTGCGGTCCAGCGCACCGTGGATGGAACGGCTGACCACGTTGACGATGCGGCCGGCGCGGCGCACCTTCATGGATTCGATGAACGCCTGCGTCACCTGCACCGCCACGCGCACATTCAGGTCCAGCACGTTGTACAGCGTGGCCAGGTCGATTTCGCCCAAAGGCTGAGGCGACACGAGGCCCACATTGTTGACGACGGCGTCGACGGGGAATTTTTCACGGATTTCGCGCAGGACTTCTTCGGTGCGGCCGGCATCGGCCAGATCACAGGCGTACAGATAGCCCGGGAAATCGACATCGGTCGTGTTGCGCGCGATACCAACCACGTGACAGCCCATGTCGGACAACCGCTGAGTAAGCGCCCAGCCTAT
>CBHWAL010000285.1:0-6453 GCA_966111495.1 uncultured Achromobacter sp.
TCTGTACGCCGTTCTCCAGCGCCATCAGATCGCCGCCCACGCCCAGCATCAGCACGGACACCAGCACGATGGCGACGATGCCCACGCCGGAGATCGGGCTGGTCGACGAGCCCACGAGACCCGCCATGTAGCCGCAGGCGGCCGCCACCAGGAAACCAAACACGAAGGCGAAGAGCACCGCGTACGCTACCAGCTTCCAGATGGCGCCGGACGACAGCGGCGTGCCGGACAGGAACACCTGGAACGTAAAGACCAGAATCGCCACCAGCACCAGCGTCACGGCCGAGATCCAGCCGGCCGACAGGTCCCGCTCGGTGCGCGGCGCGGTCCCGGCGCGGGCCGCGCCTTCCTTGGTCAATGCCGAAAACGACGCCTTCACGCCGCGCGCCATCGGCACGAACAGCGTCGCCAGCGTCCAGATCGCGCCCACGGCGATCACGCCCGCGCCGATGAAGCGCACCTGCGAGGACCACAAACCGGTGGCGTACGAGGCCAGTGTTGCGCCCGCGGGCATGTCGCCCATGGCGGTCAGGATGGGCACCGCGATGCCCCACGCGATCACCAGTCCCGTCAACATCGCCAGCCCGGCGACGATACCGATCAGGTAGCCGGCGCCCAGCAGCGCCAGCGAAAAGCCCATCGGCAGCCGGAACACCGCGCCGCCCAATGCAAACCAGCCGCTGACGCTGTCGCCCAGCACCCGCAGGCCGCTGGCGGCAAAGCTGACCACGGCCGCCACGACGCCGCCGGCGACGATGTCGCCCATACCGGTGGCGGCAGGTTTAGCCGAGCCAACCGCGGCGTTCTGCGGCTCATCTTGCGCGCGCTCGGCGCTGCCGACACGCAGAATCTCCGCCGCCGCCACGCCTTCCGGATACGGCAGATTGCTTTGCACCACCATCACGTGGCGCAGCGGAATCGTGAACATCACGCCCAGCATGCCGCCGGCCGCGCAGATGCCTAGCGTCTGCCAGAACGGAAAGCCCTGCCAGTGGCCCATCATGACCAGCGCCGGCAGGATGAAGATGATGGCCGACAGCGTGCCTGCCGCCGAGGCCTGCGTCTGCACCATGTTGTTTTCAAGGATGTTGGCGTCCTTGAACATGCGAAGGACCGACATCGAGATCACCGCCGCCGGGATGGCGGAGGAAAACGTCAGGCCCACCTTCAGCCCCAGGAACACATTCGAGGCGGTGAAGATGACGGTGATCAGCGCGCCGAGCAGGACGCCGCGGAACGTCAGCTCCGGCAGCGTGACCTCCGGCGGAACGCGAATGGGCTCAGTCATGGGTTTCTCCCTATTGTTAGCGGCGAATTCTAGCGCTTCGCCGTCCACCCCGTGGTCACCAGCCGTAAGCACGATCCGGCAGTAGAACCTGCCGTGGCGCCCGCCCATGACGACACATTATGCTGAAAGCACTGGATCCGGCCGGGGATTTCGATGCCTCATGCCTGGCGCATGGGTCTAGCATGAGGATAAAAACAGGAGACGACTTATCATGCTCGACCCTCGCCAGCCTCTTCCCGGAACGGCCCTCCAAGACGACGCCGACCCCGCAGAAACCGCCGAATGGCGCGAAGCGCTGCAGTCCCTGCTGCAGGCAGACGGGGCCGATCGTGCCGGCTATGTGCTGGACAGCGTGCTGGGCCATGCCGCCTCGCTCGGCCTGCGCGCCAACAGCCAGACCCGCACCGCCTACCTGAACACCATTCCCGCCGACCAGGAACCGCCCTTCCCCGGCAATCTGGCCGTCGAAGAGCGCATCGCCCGCATCAACCGCTGGAACGCGCTGGCCATGGTCGTGCGCGCCAACCAGGCGCATGGCGAGCTGGGCGGCCACATCGCCAGCTATGCGTCGGCCGCCGACCTGTTCGAGGTCGGCTTCAACCATTTCTTCCGCGCGCGGGCAGACGGCAATCCCGGCGACATCGTCTACATGCAGCCGCACTCGGCGCCTGGCGTCTACGCGCGCGCCTTCCTCGAAGGCTTTCTGGGCGAGGACGACCTGGCGCACTTCCGCCAGGAAATCACGGCCACCACGCGCGGCCTGCGGGGCCTGTCGTCCTACCCCCACCCGTGGCTGATGCCGGACTTCTGGCAGTTCCCCACCGGTTCCATGGGCATCGGCCCCATCAATGCGATCTACCAGGCGCGTTTCATGCGCTACCTGGAGCATCGTTCGCTGGTGCCTGGCGCCGACCGCAAGGTGTGGGGCATCTTCGGCGACGGCGAAATGGATGAGCCCGAATCCATCGCGGCGCTCACGCTGGCCGCGCGCGAAAAGCTCGACAACCTGATCTTCGTCGTCAACTGCAACCTCCAGCGTCTGGACGGCCCGGTGCGCGGCAACGGCCGCATCATCGACGAGCTGGAAACCCTGTACGCCGGCGCCGGCTGGAACGTCATCAAGCTGGTCTGGGGCAGCGACTGGGACGCGCTGCTGCGCCGGGACACGGGCGGCGCGCTGGCCCGCGCGTTCGCCAACACGGTGGACGGCCAGTTCCAGACCTTCGCCGCCAACGACGGCGCCTTCAACCGCGCCCACTTCTTCAACCAGAATCCGGAACTGGCCGCGCTGGTGGCCGACTGGTCCGACGAGGCCATCGACCGGCTGCACCGCGGCGGCCACGACATGGTGAAGATCCACGCGGCCTACCACCGCGCCGCGCGCCACCGCGGCCAGCCCACCGTCATCCTCGCGCAGACCAAGAAGGGGTTCGGCATGGGGACGGCCGGCCAGGGCAAGATGACCACCCACCAGCAGAAAAAGCTGGATGACGAGGCGCTCCTCGCTTTCCGCGACCGCTTCGCCCTGCCGATTTCCGATGCCGACTGCCTGGCGCTCAAGTTCTACCGGCCCGCCGACGACAGCGCCGAGATGCGCCACCTGCAGGCCCGCCGCGCAGCGCTGGGTGGCTACATCCCGCGCCGCAACGCCGAGGCCCCGCGGCTCGCGCCCCCGGACGCGGACCAATGGGCGCGCTTCGCCCTGGCCGCCGACGGCAAGGAAATGTCCTCCACGATGGCCGTCGTGCGCATGCTCACCGCGCTGCTCAAGGACCCTACCGTGGGCCCGCGCATCGTGCCCATCGTCGCGGACGAAGCCCGCACCTTCGGCATGGCCAACCTGTTCCGGCAGATCGGCATCTATTCCGCGCAGGGCCAGCTCTACGAACCCGAGGACATCGGCTCGGTGCTGTACTACCGCGAGGCCCGCGACGGCCAGATCCTCGAAGAAGGCATCACCGAGGCCGGCGCGATCTCGTCATGGACCGCGGCGGGCACCAGCTATTCGGTCAACGGCCTGCCGATGCTGCCCTTCTATATCTATTACTCGATGTTCGGATTCCAGCGCATCGGGGACCTGATCTGGGCCGCCGCCGACCAGCGCACCCGGGGCTTTTTGATCGGCGCCACGTCGGGCCGCACGACGCTGGGTGGCGAGGGACTGCAACACCAGGACGGCTCCAGCCACATCATGGCCGCCACCGTGCCCAACTGCCGCGCCTATGATCCGGCCTACGCCTACGAGGTCGCCGTCCTCGTCGAACACGGCATGCACCGCATGCTGGACGAACAACGCGACGAATTCTTCTACCTGACCGTCACAAACGAAAACCTGGCGCAGCCCGGCATGCCCCAGGACCCGGCCACCCGTGAAGGCATCCTGCGCGGCCTGTACCGGCTGCGGCCCGCGCGCGGCAAGGCGCAGGTGCGCCTCTTGGCCGCCGGTCCCATGCTGCGCGAGGCCGAGCTGGCCGCCACGCGCCTGCACGACGACTTCGGGGTGGACGCTGAAGTCTGGAGCGTCACCAGCTTTTCCGAGCTGGCCCGTAGTGGGCGGCAGGCCGAGCGCGCCCGCGTGCTGGGGCTGGACGCCCCGGCGGACGAGGACTGGGTGCGAGCGTGCCTGGGCGATAGCGACGCGCCAGTGATCGGCGCCAGCGACT
This sequence comes from uncultured Achromobacter sp., assembly GCA_966111495.1. Lineage (GTDB taxonomy): Bacteria > Pseudomonadota > Gammaproteobacteria > Burkholderiales > Burkholderiaceae_B > Achromobacter. The sequence goes on from CBHWAL010000285.1 coordinate 3,952, forward strand.
ATGTGCGCGCCGTGCCCGAACAGATCCGCGCGTTCGTCACCGCGCCTTACCGCACGCTGGGCACGGACGGATTCGGGCGCAGCGACACGCGGGCGAGGTTGCGCGATTTCTTCGAGGTGAGCGCGGACTGGATCGCGCTGTACGCGCTGGACAGCCTGGGCAAACAGGACGACGCGCGCGCGCTGCGCGAATCCCTGAATGCCGGCAGCCGCCAGGCGCCGCCTTGGGAAGTCTGACTGACTCAGCGCATGCGTTTGCTTGATTAAAAGCCAACCAAAGCGAACACTCGCTGCAGTGCAGCAACCAAGCATCCGCGCTTTCTGGTGAAATACGGGGGTTCCCCAAGCATTTCGCAAAAAATACGGCGGGCCGCGAGCCCGCCTTTTGGCATCCCTTTTTTCATCCCTGTCTTTTTCCGTTAGCCCTTTCAGGCCCCGATCCCATGGACGAAACTCTTACCAAACTGGCGTTGGATTACCACGCCTATCCCACTCCCGGCAAAATCTCGGTCACCCCGACCAAGACCCTGGCCAACCAGGACGACCTGTCCCTGGCCTACTCCCCCGGCGTGGCTGCGGCTTGCATGGCCATTTTTGACCAGGGCGATGACGCGGCCTCCAAGTACACGTCGCGCGGCAACCTCGTGGGCGTGATCACCAACGGCACCGCGGTGCTGGGCCTGGGCAACATCGGCCCGCTGGCCGCCAAGCCCGTGATGGAAGGCAAGGGTTGCCTCTTCAAGAAATTCGCCGGCATCGACGTGTTCGACATCGAACTCGCCGAAAACGATCCGGACAAGCTGGTCGACATCATCGCCGCGCTGGAACCCACGCTGGGCGGCGTCAACCTTGAAGACATCAAGGCGCCCGAGTGCTTCTACATCGAGAAGAAGCTGCGCGAGCGCATGAAGATCCCCGTCTTCCACGACGACCAGCACGGCACCGCCATCATCTCGTCGGCCGCCATCCTGAACGGCCTGAAGGTCGTGAACAAGGACATCGGCTCGGTCAAGCTGGCGTGCTCGGGCGCTGGCGCCGCCGCCATCGCCTGCCTGGACCTCCTGGTCCACCTGGGCATCAAGCGCGAAAACATCTTCGTGGTGGACTCGCGCGGCGTCATCTGGGTCGGCCGCGACGAGAACATGGAAGCCAACAAGAAGCGCTACGCGCAAAAGACCGACGCGCGCACGCTCGCCGACGTGGTCAATGGCGCCGACGTGTTCCTGGGTTGCTCCACCGCCGGCGTGCTGACCGCCGACATGGTCAAGACCATGGCCGACCGTCCGCTGATCCTGGCCCTGGCCAACCCGGAACCGGAAATCCGCCCCGAAATCGCCAAGGCTGCGCGCCCGGACTGCATCATCGCAACCGGCCGCTCGGACTACCCGAACCAGGTCAACAACGTCCTGTGCTTCCCCTTCATTTTCCGCGGCGCCATGGATGCCGGCGCCTCGCGCATCACCGAGGAAATGAAGCTGGCGTGCGTCAAGGCCATCGCCGATCTGGCGCAGGCCGAGCAGAACGATGAAGTCGCCCGCGCCTACGCCGGCCAGGAACTGTCGTTCGGCCCCGATTACATCATCCCCAAGCCGTTCGACCCGCGCCTCATCGTGCAGATCGCCCCGGCCGTGGCACAGGCTGCCGCCGACTCTGGCGTTGCCGCCCGTCCCATCGAAGACATCGAAGCCTACCGCCAGAAGCTGATGGGCTTTGTGTACCACTCGGGCCAACTGATGCGTCCGCTTTTCGCCCAGGCCAAGAAGGCGCCCAAGCGCGTCATCTACGCCGACGGCGAAGACGAACGCGTCCTGCGCGCCGTGCAGACGGTGGCCGACGAAAAGCTGGCGTTCCCGATCCTGATCGGCCGTCCCGCCGTTATCGAAATGCGCATCCAGAAGGCCGGCCTGCGCCTCGTCGCCGGCCAGCACTTCGAGATCGTCGATCCCGAAGACGACAGCCGCTTCAACGAGACGTGGAACGCGTACTACCAGCTGAAGGGCCGCGAAGGCGTGACGCCGGCCATCGCCAAGGCGATGATCCGCAAGCACAACACGCTGATCGGCGCGATGCTGCTGCACCGTGGCGATGCCGACGCGCTGCTGTGCGGCGTGGCCAGCAAGTACGACAACCAGCTCAAGTACATCGACGAAATCATCGGCAAGAAGGAAGGCCAGACGTACGCCGCCCTGAACGTGCTGATGCTGCCCGACCAGACGCTGTTCGTCACCGACACGCACGTCAACGAAAACCCGTCGGCCGACGAAGTGGCCAGCATCACCATCCAGGCCGCTGACGAAATGCTGCGTTTCGGCGTGGTGCCCAAGATTGCCCTGCTGTCGCACTCCAACTTCGGCAGCCGCGTTACGGAATCGTCGCGCAAGATGGCCGCCGCGCGCAAGATCGTGCAAGACCGCGCGCCCGATCTGGAAGTCGACGGCGAAATGCACGCCGATGCCGCCCTGTCCGACAATATCCGCGTCCTGGCCTACCCGGACAGCACGCG
>CBHWAL010000286.1:0-6431 GCA_966111495.1 uncultured Achromobacter sp.
TCGTCATCTGCGGCGACTGGAACATCGCGCACAAGGAAATCGACCTGAAGAACTGGAAGGGCAACATGAAGAATTCGGGCTTTCTGCCCGAAGAGCGCGCGTGGCTGACGGACGTCTTCGACAAGCGCGGCTTTGTGGACGTGTTCCGCACCATCGACGACCGCCCCGACCAGTACACCTGGTGGAGCAACCGCGGCCAGGCCTGGGCCAAGAACGTCGGGTGGCGTATCGACTACCAGATCGGCACCCCCGGCATCGCGGCCAAGGCCCGCAGCGTCGCCATCTACAAGGACGAACGTTTCTCGGATCACGCACCGCTGACGATCGACTACGACTTCACTTTACGGGCGTGATTTTTCTCAAAATTAAAATAGGGACACAACTGTAGCGCTTGACCGGCGGCCGCCTCGGTTTGCGGCCTCCGGACGCGCCTATTGCCTAGGGCGGCGCGCCATTTTCCCTATGAACGCTCATCGAAATATAACGGGGACATATTAATTTTCCCTGAAAATTCAAGCCTTACCGCTCAAAAGGCATCTTTCCGCCCTCCATTCGCCACCCTCCCCGAGTTGATGCGACCCCATTTTTCTGTCGGAAAAATCCGTTTGATATCAACGTGATGGCGCGGTTTTTCGCTTTGCGCAGGGCAACATTTTGCCCCTACAATCCCCGCACCATACAGGTGCAGCCATGCACCAAAACAAACTGATCGCGCCCCAATCTGGCGCAATTTCCGCACCTATTCGAAGCACCCCCGAGGAGATCATGGTGAAAGTGCAGAGTCTGGACGACTTCCTGCGTAGCGTCGCCGCGCGCGACCCGCAGCAACCCGAGTTCATGCAAGCCGTCCAGGAGGTGATGCTCAGCTTGTGGCCCTTCGTCGAGAAGCATCCCCACTACGCTGAACACGCTCTGCTGGAACGCCTGGTCGAACCGGAACGCGTCATCCAGTTCCGCATCTGCTGGACTGACGACCAGGGCCGCGCCCAGGTCAACCGCGGCTTCCGCATCCAGCACAGCTCCGCGATCGGCCCCTTCAAGGGCGGCATGCGCTTTCACCCGTCGGTGAACCTGTCGATCCTGAAATTCCTCGCCTTCGAACAGACCCTGAAGAACTCGCTGACCACGCTGCCCATGGGCGGCGGCAAGGGCGGCTCGGACTTCGACCCCAAGGGCAAGTCGGACGCCGAAGTCATGCGCTTCTGCCAGGCGCTGATGATCGAGCTGTACCGCCACCTGGGCCCGGACACCGACGTGCCCGCCGGCGACATCGGCGTGGGTGCGCGTGAGGTCGGTTTCATGGCCGGCATGATGAAAAAGCTGTCCAACTCGACGGCCAGCGTGTTCACCGGCAAGGGCCTGACCTTCGGCGGCAGCCTGATCCGCCCCGAAGCCACCGGCTACGGCACCGTCTACTTCGCCGAGGAAATGCTCAAGCGCGTCGGCAAGTCCTTCGACGGCATGCGCGTGTCCGTGTCAGGCTCGGGCAACGTGGCGCAGTACGCCATCGAGAAGGCCATGGCGCTGGGCGCCCGCGTCATCACCGTGTCGGATTCGAACGGCACCGTCGTCGACGAAGCCGGCTTCACCCACGAGAAGCTCGTGGCGCTGATGCACATCAAGAATGACCTGCGCGGCCGCCTGGACACCTACGCCCGGCAGTTCGGCCTGCAGTACGAGACCGGCAAGCGCCCGTGGCACGTGCCCGTGGACGTCGCCCTGCCCTGCGCCACGCAGAATGAGCTGGAACTGTCGGACGCCCAGACGCTGATCAAGAATGGCGTACTGGCGGTTGCCGAAGGCGCCAACATGCCAGCCACGCTGGACGCCGCCAAGGCCTTCATCGCCGCACGCGTGCTGTACGCGCCGGGCAAAGCAAGCAACGCCGGCGGCGTGGCCGTTTCGGGCCTGGAAATGGCCCAGAACTCGGCCCGCCTGTCATGGACCCGCGAGGAAGTGGACACCCGCCTGCATGCCATCATGCGCGACATCCACGAAAACTGCGTGCGCCACGGCCATTCGGAGCGCGAGTACGTGAACTACCTGGACGGCGCCAACATCGCCGGCTTCGTCAAGGTCGCGGACGCCATGCGTCAGCAAGGGCTGTATTGATCGCCGCCTGCTGATCCGCACGCCGCGCGGACCAAGCATGCAAAAAGCCGACTCGGATGAGTCGGCTTTTTGCTTTGCGGCGATGAAAAGCCGCGGGCTGGCCGGTGCCTGCGCCACCGCAGGGGCGCAGACTGGCCGGGCGGCGAAAAGATCAGTGCTTCATCGCGCCGTGGTCGTGGCTCATGCCGGGATTGTGCGAAGCCGGCATGACCTTGAACTGCACCGCCACTTCGCCCGCCTTTTCGAACTTGAGCGTGGCGGGCACGGTGGCGCCATCCTTGAACGGCGCCTTCAGTTTGATGAACATGACGTGATAGCCGCCCGGGCTGAGCTTGACTTCGGTGTCGGCGGGCAGCGCGATGCCGTCTTCGACCTGGCGCATCTTGGAGACGCCGTTTTCGGTCTGCACGGTATGCAGCTCGACGCGTTCGGCAGCGTCCGACGACACTGACAGCAGGCGGTCCGGCGCCTTGGCGTCGTTATCGATATCCATGTACCCCGCGCCGTTGGCCTGTCCGGGCGCGGAAGCCCGGACCCAGAGATCGTCGACTTCGACCTGGCCGACCTTGTAGTCCTTGGCCCACGCCGAACCGGCGGTGCACAGGCCGATCGCGGCAACAACGGCAAACTTGCGGATGTTCATGGGTGTCCTCCTGAGACGTTAGCGGCGCCTGACCAGGCTGCGGGCGGCTGACAGCACCGAGTCGGTCAAGGCTTCCATGGCCTCGGAGTTTACCCGCCAATGCTGCCAGTAAAGCGGCACGTCCTCCCAGGCTCGGCCGCGCAGCAGAACCAGTTGACCGGCATCAAGGTGCTCCTGCACCAGCGGCAGCGGGTTCATGGTCCAGCCCAGTCCGCCCAGCGTCGCCTGCACGAAGGCGCGCGTGGACGGCACCCACCAGACCGGCGGCTCCCAGGGCGCGGGGTCGGCGATCTTGTGCGCAAAGCGCGCCTGCAGCGCGTCCTTGCGGTTGAAGACGAGGACGGGCGCCTGGGCCAGCGTCTGCGCGTTGACGCCTGAAGCGAAGTAGCGCTTGTGGAAGTCGGGCGTGCAGGTGGCCACATAGCGCATGCTGCCGAGCGCATGGATGCGGCAGCCCTGCACCGGATCGGCCAGCGTGGTCACCGCCCCCAGCACGGAGCCGTTGCGCAGCAGAGCGGCCGTATGGTCCTGGTCTTCGGACAGCATGTCCAGCGTGGCGCGGGTACGCGCCGCGAACTGCAGGGCCGCGTCGACGAACCAGGTTTCCAGGCTGTCGTGATTGACCGCGATGGGGATGCTGGCGTGGGGCACGTCGTCGTCGGCCACGCCCAGCCGGTTCAGCGCGTCGTGCTCGAGCAAGGCGGTCTGCTCGGCAAGCTGGACCAGCACCTGGCCGTCTGCCGTGGCGGCGGCAGGCACCGTGCGCTGGACCAGCAGCCGGCCCATGCGGTCCTCCAGGGCCTTGATCCGTTGCGACACCGCCGACGGCGTGACGCTGAGCGACAGCGCCGCGCGCTCGAAACTGCCTTCGCGCACCACCGCCGCCAAGGCGCGCAGGTTGCCGTGATCGATTTTCATAAGATTAGAAATACTTAATATAGTGAAGGAAAATTAGCTGTATTTCATTTACATGGCAAGGGAAAATGACGCATTGCCGATCGTTCTCAGCGCTCGGCTACCCATCAAAGCGCCGCCACAGGCGTTGCAGTCACAGGTACCCCTTCCATGTTCGCCACCTTGTCATCCCCCGCCTTCCTCACCGCCTGGGCCAGCGGCACGGCCACGGGCCTCGGCCTGTTCGCCGTCGTGGGCGCGCAAAGCGCGTTCATCCTGCGCCAAGGCCTCATGCGCGCGCATCTGTTGAGCGTCGTCGCCATCTGCGCACTCATCGACGCCGTCTTCATCTTCGCCAGCGTGTCCGGCCTGCAGGCGCTGACCGCGTGGTTCCCCTGGCTGACGACCGCCGTGCTGTGGTTCGGCGTGGCCTTCCTGACCTGGTACGCGGCGCAGTCCGCGCGCCGCGCCTGGACGGCCACGGGCGGTTTGGCTGCCGCCCGCGACGTGGTGCCGTCGCGCCGCGCCGCCATGCTCGGCGCGCTGGGGTTTTCGTTGCTCAACCCGCACTTCTGGCTGGACATGGTGGTGGTCGGCTCGCTCGCCCACGGCTTCGACGACGCGCGCATGGCCTTCGCGGCCGGCGCCTTTACGGCCAGCCTGCTGTGGCTGGCGGTGCTGGGCATCGGATCGCGGCTCTTTGCCCCCTTCTTTGCCAGCGCGTCGGCCTGGCGGGCGCTTGACGGCATCATCGCCGTGATCATGGCCGGTTTGGCGATCAGCCTGGCGGTCAAGGGCGTTTGAGGTTCGCCATGTACACCTCCACCTTCATCTTCGCCAAGAAGCTCTTCGACGATGAATTCCACCGCCTGGATCAGCGCATTGCCCAGGCGGCGCGCGCGATGCCGGGCTACCTGGGCGAAGAGGCCTGGGAGGACGCCACCCGCGGCTTGTTCGCCAATGTCTATTACTGGCAGACGCTTGAAGCGTTGGACGCGCTGATCCGGCATCCGGCGCATCAGGAAGCCAAGGCCGCGCAGTCGCAATGGCTGGACGGCTACCGGGTGGAGATCGCGCAGGTGCTGCGGCAGTACGGGCACGGCGTGCCCGCGCCCGCACTTTTATAATCGGCGCCTCACCACTTTTTGTCGGGCGCCGGGCCGGCCCGCCACCGCTCCATGCGCGGACCTTCTCCTTCCAAAGACGTGCGCCTGCCGCCGCGTGCCGCCATCCAGGCGTTCGAAGCGGCCGCGCGGCTGGGTTCCTTCGAGCGTGCCAGCGAAGAGCTCTTCGTCACCGCCAGCGCCATCGGCAAGCGTATTGCCTCGCTGGAAACGCTGCTGGACGTCACGCTGTTCATTCGCAGCAGCCGTGGCGCAACGTTGAGCGCGGCCGGACGCGAATACCTGGAACAAGTCCGCACGGCGCTCGACCTGCTGTCGGACGCCTCGCTGCACAAGCGCAACGAACCCAAGCTGGAAACGCTGCGCGTGGTGTCCACGCCCACGTTCGCCCGGCAGGTGCTGATTCCCGCCCTGCCCGGTTTCACTGCCGCCCATCCCGACGTCGAACTCGAAATCATGCTGTCCATTCCGTACCTGGACATCATGCCGCCCAACGCCGACGTCTGGATCCGCTTTGGCAGCGGCAAGTATCCCGGTCTGCATGCGCACCCGCTCACGCATGATCCGGTGTTCGCGGTCTGCGCGCCCGGCTACCAGGCCGCACGCGGCCCGTTCAAGCGTCCCGCGGACCTGGCGCGCGCCGACCTGCTGCGTTGCCCGATGGAGCCCTGGCGTCCGTGGCTGGCGGCAGCGGGCCTGGATTGGCCCGAGCCGTCGCGCGGCGTGTGGCTGGTGGACCTGGGCATGATGCTTGCCGCCGCGCGCGCCGGCCAGGGCGTGGCGCTGACGCGCCGGTCGCTGGCCGCCGAATGGCTGGACGAAGGCAAGCTCGTTCGCTTGCTGGACGTGGAGATCCCCGGCGAGTCGCAGTACTACCTCTGCACCGAAGCCACACGCACACCGGGCGGCGCGGCCCAGGCGTTTTCCCTATGGCTCACCGAGGTCTGCACACGCGCAGCCCAATGGCCATGCGGGCCGCAGGCCTGCCAGGAATAAATTTCCAGTCATCTGCGGAATGAATTTCCGCACGACGCCGCATCCTGATCGCTAGGATGCGGCCAGCGTGACTGCGACCGTCCCGAAGATCCCGCAAGGCCGAGGCGATGCCGGCGTGCCGTCGCGTTGCGAGCGCATTGCTAGTGCATTGCCAACGCAGCGCCCACGCACGCCTTATCCGGCCCGCTGCATTCAGCAAGCTGAAAGGAACCTTGCATCCGCACTAGGTATTTACGCGGAAAAGCACCGCCGGGTCAGATTCGCGTAAGCGATTAAGCAGACAGTCACGACACGCAACAAAGGAGCGCGCCAACAGAACATCACCCCGCCGACTGGCGCCGGCACACGGCTTTCCACGCAGTTCACCCAATTACAACGGAGACATCCATGGATTTTCGTTTGAAGCTGCTTGCAGGAACCCTTGCATTTGCCGTATCGGCCGCGTCCCACGCCGCCGACCCCATCAAGATCGGCGTGGCCGGCCCCTACACCGGCGGTTCGTCCTCCATGGGCGTCAGCATGCGCGACGGCGTGCGCCTTGCCATCGAAGAGATCAACAAGAACGGCGGCGTGCTGGGCCGCCAGCTCGTCGCCGTCGAACGCGATGACGAAGCCAAGAACGAGCGCGGCGTGCAGATCGCGCAGGAACTGATCAACAAGGA
>CBHWAL010000287.1:0-6411 GCA_966111495.1 uncultured Achromobacter sp.
CGAAGGCGGCGGCGGTGAAAAGAAGATCGACCCCGGCTTCACCACCTTCAAGAACGAGGTCGGCCCCAACGTCCTGGTCTACGAGCCCTCGCCCGGCAAGATGACCGAACTCTTCTCCAGCGGCCAGGCCACCATCGCCGTCTGGGGCAGCGGCCGCGTCAAGGCCTTTGCCGACACCGGCTTCCCGGTCGGCTTCGTCTATCCGCAGGAAGGCGCCTACGCATTGCTCTCGTCCGTGTGTCCGATCGCCAAGTCCAACGCCAACCCCAAGGCGCAGGCGTTCGTCGAATACCTGGTGACGCCCGAAGTCCAGGAAAAGCTCGCCTCCGCCTACGGCTACGGTCCGGTCAACAAAAAGGCCAAGGTCACCGACGATCCCCGCGTTCCCCTGCCTATCGGCAAGCGCGCCGCCGATCTCATCGTGATCGACTGGGACACCGTCAACCAGAACCGGGACGACTGGAACAAGCGCTGGACGCGGGAAATCGAGCGCTGACTGCGTGTGCATAAGGGCGGCGCTAGCGCCGCCCACCGGGAGCATTCATGACCTATCTTGTGCTTGACCGCCTGAGCAAGCGCTACGGCGACACCACGGCTGTTGAAAACCTGAGCCTGTCGGTAAACCAAGGCGAATTCATCTCGCTGCTGGGCCCGTCCGGCTGCGGCAAGACCACCACGCTGCAGATGATCGCCGGCTTCGTCGAACCCTCCGGCGGCAGCATCGTCCTGAACGGCCGGGACGTCAGCAAGGTACCCGCCAACAAGCGCGGGCTGGGCATGGTGTTCCAGAACTACGCGCTCTTTCCGCATATGACGGCGGCCGAGAACGTCTCCTTCGGCCTGGAAATGCAGCGCGTCAAGAAAGACGAGCGGCTGGCCCGCGTGGCGGACGCGCTCAAGCTGGTCGGCTTGTCGCATCTGGCAGACCGCCATCCGGCGCGCATGTCTGGCGGCCAGCAGCAGCGCGTCGCGCTGGCGCGTGCCCTCGTCATCCGCCCCAGCGTGCTGCTGCTGGACGAACCGCTCTCCAACCTGGACGCCAAGCTGCGCGAAGAAATGCAGCTTGAACTGCGCAGCATCCAGCGCACCGTCGGCACCACCACCATCCTTGTCACGCACGACCAGTCCGAAGCGCTGGCGCTGTCGGACCGCATCGTCGTGATGAACCAGGGCCGGGTCGAACAGGTGGCCGAACCCTTCGCCGCGTACGAAGAACCCGCCAGCCATTTCGTCGGCGGGTTTCTGGGCAAGGCCAACGTCTTCACCCCGCAGGCCGAGCAATACGAAGGCGAAATGCGCGCCCGCATCGGCGAGGCGCACATCGGTCTGGAAGGCGCGCCCCTGCCGCAGGGCGCCGTGATCGTGCGCCCCGAAAAGATCCTGTTCTCCGAACCCGCCGCCTGTGCGTTGCCTGGGCGCATGAAGACGCGCGTCTTCCAGGGCAATCACTGGCTGTGCCAGGTGGAAACGTCGGTCGGCGAAGTCATGGTGATCCGCCAGAACGACGGCGTTCCAGTGCCCGCCGAAGGGGAACCCGTGCACCTGCGCTGGCGTGCGCAGGACATGTGCACTGTCGATCCCGCGGCCGCGCCGAAGGGCAATGCCCCATGAGCACGCGCACCAATCCGTGGGTGCTCAGCGCGCCGGCGCTGGTGGTGTACGCCACGTTCCTCGTCGTGCCGATGGCGCTGGTGTTCCTGATCAGCTTCTTCGATTTCCAGTTTTATGGCGGCATGCAGGCCACCTTTACGTGGAAGAACTACATCGAGATCTTCTCGGACGGCTACTACTACGAGATCTACGCGCGCACGTTCGGCGTCGCCGCCGCCGTGACGGTGGCCTGCCTGGTGCTCGGCACGGCCGAAGCCTACGTGCTGTCTCGCATGGCCAATCCGTGGAAGGGTCTTTTCCTGATGGTGGTGCTGGGCCCGCTGCTGATATCCGTGGTGGTCCGCACGCTGGGCTGGGCGCTGCTGTTCGGATCGACGGGTCTGATCAACAAGGCGCTGATGGGCATCGGGCTGATCTCAACGCCCATCGACCTCATGTACAGCAACCTGGGCGTGGGCATTGCGCTGACCCACGTGCTGGTGCCCTTCATGGTGATCTCGGTGTGGGCATCCTTGCAACGGATCAACCCGGCCACCGAGGCCGCCGCGCTGTCCTTGGGCGCCAGCCAGTTCACCGTGATCCGGCGTGTGATCGTGCCGCAGGTGATGCCCGGCATCCTGTCCGGCGCGATCATGGTGTTCGCGATGGCGGCCAGTTCCTTTGCCACGCCGGCCATCATCGGCGGACGCCGCCTAAAGAACGTGGCGACCGCCGCGTACGACGAATTCCTGAACACGCTTAACTGGCCGCTGGGCGCGGCGCTGGCCGTCGTGCTGCTGGTGGCGACCGTGGTGGTCCTGCTGTCCGCCAACCGCATCATCGAGCGTCGCTACGGCGCGGTGTTCAACCAGGCCGGAGGCTGACATGCAATTTCGCAACGGCCCCATCGGCCTCGTCTTCCACACGCTGTTCATCCTTTTCATCCTGGCGCCCATCGTCATGGTGTGCGCGGTGGCGTTCACGTCCGAAGGCTTCATCTCGCTGCCGTCCGGCGGGCTATCGCTGCGCTGGTTCCGCGCCATCCTGGACAACCCGCGCTTTGTCGACGCCTTCTGGTTCAGCCTGGGCCTGGGCACGCTGTCGGCCACGCTTGCCATTGCACTTGCGGTGCCCAGCGCGCTGGCGATCGCGCGTAACCGCTTCCCTGGCCGCGAGGCGCTGGTGGCGTTCTTCCTGTCGCCGCTGATGATTCCGCACGTCGTGCTGGGCCTGGCGTTCCTGAAGTTTTTCACCACCGTGAATCTGGCCGGCACCTACTTCGGTCTGGTGGTGGCGCACGTGATCCTGGTCATGCCGTACGCGTTGCGGCTGGTGCTCGCGTCCGCTGCGGGCATCGACCCGGCGCTGGAGCGCGCGGCGCAATCGCTGGGCGCGTCCAACTGGACGGCCTTCCGGCGCGTGGTGCTGCCGCTACTGCTGCCGGGCGTGGTGAGCGGCTGGGTGATCGCGTTCATCACCAGCTTTGATGAACTGACCATGTCGATCTTCATTGCCTCGCCGTCCACCACAACCTTGCCGGTGCGCATCTTCCTGCACATCGAAGACACCATCGACCCGCTGGTCACAGCCGTGTCGGCGGTGCTGATCTACGTGACCATCATTGCCATCTTCATCCTGGACCGCGCCGTCGGCCTGGAGAAGCTGTTTGTCGGAAAGGGACGCTGATGACGGACGAGAAAGAAATGGCGCTGCGCGCGCCCACGCACCGCGGCATCTACGATGCGGCCGTGATTGGGGGCGGGCTGGTCGGATCGGCTGTCGCCTACGGGCTGCGGCGCGAGCTTGACCACGTGGCCGTGCTGGACGAGGGCGACGTGGCCTACCGGGCCTCGCGCGGAAACTTCGGGCTGGTGTGGGTGCAGAGCAAGGGCATGGGCCTGCCGCGCTACGGCGTGTGGACCATGACGTCGGCCAACGGCTGGCCCCGGCTGGCCGCGCTGCTGCAGGAAGAGACCGGGGTCGACGTGCATCTGGAGCAGCGCGGCGGCCTGCACGCGCTCTTGAGCGACGAAGAGGTCGAGGCGCGCACCCGCTTCATGAGCACACTGCTCGCGCAGCCCGGCATGGCCCAGTACGACTGGAAAATGCTGGACCGCGCCGAAGTCGCCGACCTGGTGCCCGGCATCGGGCCGGACGTGCGCGGCGCGACGTGGACGCCGGTCGATGGCATCGCCAATCCTCTCAAGCTGCTGCGCGCGCTGCACATGAGTTTTGCACAGCGGGTTGTGGATTACCTGCCGCAGCGGCCGGCGCAGAACATCCGTCTGCGTGACGGTGTGTTTGATATCGCCACGCCCAGCGGCACGGTGCGCGCGCACAAGGTGGTGCTGGCCTCGGGCCTGTCCAACAAGCAGCTTGGCGAGCAGGTGGGACTGGACGTGCCGGTGCGCCCGCAGCGCGGCCAGATCATCGTGCTGGAGCGCACGCGCCGCATGTTGGAAACGCCGTTGTCCACGCTGCGCCAGACTGACGAAGGCACCTGGCTGATCGGCGACTCGCAGGAAGAGGCCGGCTATGTGGACAACCTGGTGGGTCTGCCAATCCTCGGCACGCTGGCCGACCGCGCGGTGCGCACGCTGCCCGCGCTGCGCGATGTGCGCGTGGTGCGAAGCTGGGCGGCGCTGCGCGTCATGTCCAAGGACGGCTTTCCCATCTACCAAGAATCCGAAACGTGCCCGGGGGCGTTCGTCGCCACCTGTCACAGCGGCGTGACGCTTGCCGCCGCGCATGCGCTCAATCTGGCGCCCATGATCGCCGCCGGCCGGCTGGCTGACGACATGGCGCCCTTCTCGACCCGGAGGTTCCATGTTCAAGCGGCTTGACGAGGCGCAGCGGCAGGCGCAAGGCGCGCCGGTGCGGGTAACGGTCAATGGGGTCGAGATGCTGTGCCGCCAGGGCGACAGCGTGGCGGCCGCGCTCTTTGCGGGCGGCGTGCAGGCCTGTCGCGACACCGCGGTCAACGAGGTGCCGCGCGGACCGTTCTGCATGATGGGCGTCTGCTACGACTGCCTGGTCACCATCGATGGACAAGCGAACCAGCAGGGCTGCATGACGCCCGTGCGGGAAGGAATGAAGATCGAGCGCCAGTTGGGTGCGCGCAAGGTGCAGGCATGATCGACACGACGCAATGCGATTTGCTGGTGGTGGGCGCAGGCCCGGCGGGTCTGGCGGCCGCAACGCTGGCCGCCAACCTGGGCGTGGACACCGTGCTGCTGGATGAGCAGCCCGCGCCCGGCGGCCAGATCTACCGCGCCATCACCACCACGCCGGTCACCGACCGCGGCATTCTGGGCGAAGACTATTGGCACGGCGCGACGCTCGTGCCGCCGTTCCAGCAGTCCGGCGCGCGATATGTGCCGGGCGCGACGGTGTGGGCCGTGGCCCAGCGCACGGCGCCCGAATCAGCGGAAGGATTCGAGGTGGCGTACTCGGTGGCGGGCGAGGCGCGCATCGTGCATGCGCGCCGCTTGCTGCTGGCTACCGGCGCGCAGGAGCGGCCGTTTCCGATCCCGGGCTGGACGCTGCCAGGCGTCATCACCGCAGGCGCCGCGCAGATCCTCTTGAAGTCATCGGGTGTCGTACCGTCTGATCGGACGGTGCTGGCCGGCTGCGGTCCGCTGCTGTATCTGGTGGCCTGGCAGTACCTGAATGCGGGTGTGAAAGTCGACGCGCTGCTGGAAACCACGCCGTCCGGCCGTATGGGGCAGGCGCTGTCCAAGGTCTGGGGCTTTCTGCGCTCGCCGTATCTGGGCAAGGGGCTGAAGCTGCTGCGCGCGGTCAAGGCCGCCGTGCCCATCGTCAAGGGCGTGACTGCCATCGAAGCGCTGGGCGACGGCAAGCTGCAAAGCGTGCGCTACACGGCCGGCGGCGTCACCAAGACGCTGCCCGCCGATCAGCTGATGTTGCACCAAGGCGTGGTGCCCAACGTGAACCTGTCGCGCGCCGTGGGCGTGGCGCATCGCTGGAACGACGCGCTGGACTGTTGGGAACCGGAGGTCGACGAGTGGGGAACGACAGCGGTGGACGGCATCGGCATGGCTGGCGACGGCGCGGGGATTGCTGGCGCGCTGGCCGCCGAGCACCGGGGCCGGCTGGCTGCGTTGCAGGCCGCGCATCTGCTGGGCCGCATCGATGCGGGCAAACGCGACAGCCAGGCCGCCGCACCGCGCGAGGCGCTGGCCCGTGCCGTGCGGGGCCGCGAGTTCTTCGACACCCTCTACAAGGCGCCCGAGGCATTCCGCCGGCCCACCGGCGACACCATCGTGTGCCGCTGCGAGGAAGTCACCGCCGCGCAGGTGCGCGAGACCGTCAAGCTGGGATGCAGCGGTCCGAACCAGATGAAGGCCTTTCTGCGCTGCGGCATGGGACCGTGCCAGGGCCGCTTCTGCGGTCTGACGGTGGCCGAGATCATTGCCGAGGAGCGCGGCGTGCCGACCGAGGAAGTGGGCTATTACCGGCTGCGTTTTCCGACCAAGCCGCTCACGCTTGGCGAACTGGCCTCGTTGCCCCAGACCGACGATTCGCGTCAGGCCGTCGTCCGCCTGAAGAAATGACGGGTGGACGCCATGACCGTGCAATCGCGGGCGGCTGAAGTCATCATCATCGGCGGCGGGCTGCACGGCAGCTCGGCCGCGCTGCATCTGGCGCGCGCCGGCGTGCGCGCGCTGGTCATCGAAAAGAACTACGTGGGCCGCCACGCCTCCGGTGTCAACGCGGGCGGCGTGCGCACGTTGTCGCGCCATCTTGCCGAGGTGCCGCTGGCGCTGGCCTCGCGCGAGCTCTGGTATCGCATCGGCGAGC
>CBHWAL010000288.1:0-6399 GCA_966111495.1 uncultured Achromobacter sp.
CCGCGCGAGCCGGGGTAATCTCCCGCCAGGAGATGATTTGTTGTGCATCGTTGGCCACCCACAAAAAGGAAGCGCAAATGCTTGATATCACTTCAAAATTCCGCAGAACCGCCGTCGCCGCCGTCACGCTGGGCATGGCGGGTTTTCTTTTTGCGGGCTGCACCACGACGGACTCGCGCGCCACGGCAAGCGCCGCTGAAAAACGCCAGGAACTGGACGCCGCCACGGCGGCCACGCTATCCAAGCTGTATGAATCCTCGCCGCAATCGCGGCAACTGGTGGAACGCGCCCGGGGCGTGCTGGTGTTTCCGGCAGTGCTGAGCGCCAGCTTCATCGTGGGCGCACAGCACGGGACGGGCGTGCTGCAGGTCAGCGGTCAGGACAAGGGCTACTACAGCATCACGGGCGGATCCATCGGCTTTCAAGCAGGCGCGCAGTCCAAGGCGATGGTGCTGCTTTTCATGACGGACGACGCGCTGGCCAAGTTCCGCGCCAGCAGCGGCTGGACCATCGGCGCCGACGCCACCGTCGCCGTGGCCAATGTGGGCGTCAACGGCAGCATCGATTCCAACACCGCGCAGCAACCCATCGTGGGCTTCGTGATGAACAACGGCGGCCTGATGGCGGGCGTGTCGGTGGATGGCAGCAAGATTTCGCCGCTGCTGCTGTAGCCGTTGCTGTAGCCGCCATGCCGGCGCGGGAGGTCCGCGCCGGCCCCAATCTTTACAAGGAGATCACGCGTGATTACCGAAGAGGACAAGAAGCACCTGGCACGCTGCGTCGAGCTGGCCCGTCAGGCCCTCGATGCCGGCGACCAGCCGTTTGGGTCGGTGCTGGTGTCGGGCAACGGCCAGGTGCTGTTTGAAGACCACAACCACGTCTCCAGCGGCGACCGCACGCGGCATCCGGAATTCGAGATTGCCCGCTGGGCCGCCAACAATGTGCCGGAAGCGGAGCGCGCCGCCTGCACCGTATACACATCCGGCGAGCACTGTTCGATGTGTTCGGCCGCGCACGGCTGGGTGGGACTTGGCCGGATCGTCTACGCCGTGTCGTCGGCCCAGTACGCCGAATGGATGCGCGGATGGGGCGTGCCGCCTTCGGCCGTGCGGCCCCTGCCCATCTCCGAAGTCATCAACGGCATCGAGGCCGAAGGACCCGTGCCCGAGTTCGTTGAGCAGGTGCGGGCCCTTCACGAAGAGAAAGTTCGGCGCAGCGCTTGACCGCGTTCGGTTCGCGGGGCGGTGAAGCATTCTGTTTTCTGCCTAACGAATGGATACAGCTACGCTAAACCCCGCAATTATTTGCGCGCACGGGCGTGATAAGTTGGCGGCCGTGCCGTAATCGGGGTCAGGGTCAACGACCGGTCCCATCAAGACGAAAGACGGCGCATCCCTCTCCTCTCTTGATACAGACCATGCAAACTCACGTTGCCCGCGCCTCGGGAATCAAACGCAAGTCCGGAAATCTGCTTCTCGCGTTGGGCCTGGCATTCGCCTCTGCCCCCACCTTCGCGCAACAGGATCCTGGCGCAGCCATCCTGCCCCCGCGCGCCAACTCGGGCAATCAGGCGCCGGCCCCGCAGCAAGCCCCGGCCCAGCGGGCCCCCGCTCAGCAAGCTCCGGTGCAACGGGCACCCGCGCAACAGGCTCCTGCTCAGCCAGCGCCTGCGCAACAAGCGGCGGTTCAGCAAGCCGGCGGCGCCCTCGCGCCGGTGCAGAAGACCCAGATCAACGATCAGGCCGCCTACGAACGGCTCTTGAACAACAGCGGCGTCACGCTGCAATGGCTGTGGTCCGCCCAGCGCGGCAAGATGAACGCCATCGACGACAACGATGTGGTTCGCCTGGAAGGCACGCAGGCCAACCATGAAGGCACGTTGAAGGTAAAAGGCGAGGTCGTCTCCATTGGCCGCGACAGCTTCGTGCTGCGCGGCACGATCCTGATCCTGGACGCGCCGGACAAGGGCCGCCGCTGCGAGCGCACCGGCGACTACGAGTTCAAGGCGACCGGCAAGCGCAAGTACTGGCGCCTGCAGCAGATGGAAGCGTGCGGCGGCCTGACCGATTACGTCGATATCTACTACTGACCTTTTAGAAGCGACCCGCCCCCATGCCCCCCACCGCAATCAAATGGCTCGTCAGCATCGTCTTCGGTTTACTGATCGGTAGCGCCAGCTTTGGCATCACCAATCCGCTGTTGCTTGCGGTATTCGGCCTGTTTCCAGCCACGGGGGCACCTTCTGAGCCGCTGGATTCCGGGTCGCTGGACAGCATCACGCTAATAAGTGTGATCCTGTATGGCGTGATCGCGGTGATTGCCGCCGTGGCGCTGGCGCGCATTGCCAACCTGCGCCGTCGGATCGGCTGGGGCTGCGCGACGCTGGGCGTGATGTTGCTGCTGACAGCGGCGATCGCCGCGCTGCAGATCGATCCCGCGATGCACACCGGCGGCGGGGCGGACGCGCGGGATGCCAATACGGCGTTGTTCTTCGCCCTGATGATTTTTGGCTTGCCATATATCGGCGGCGGCCTGGTGCTGACGATCGGCGGCGCGGTGCTGATTCGGAAGAATCGCGACAAGCCGGCATGAGTTACGTTGCGCTTGGCCTGCATCGCACCGAATACCCGGAACCCATCACGTTCGCCCAAGGCGCGCTGCTGACCGTCGGAGAACGCTACGAAGGCCCCGAAGGATGGGACAACTGGTACTTCTGCACGACCTCCGAGCATTCCGGGGGTTGGGTTCCGGGTCAGATCATCGAACGGATTAATGCGCATCAGGGCCGCGCACTGCGCGCTTATACGGCGCGGGAACTGGACGTGGACGAAGGCGACGCGCTAGCCGGCTCGGAGCAACTTAATGGCTGGATGTGGTGCACTCGGCAATCCGATGGTCAAAGCGGCTGGGTGCCGCTGGCGCTGGTGCGCAAGATCGAAGATTGAGGCCCGTGCTGCGCCCCACACCTCCCGGCGTCGGCATTGCAGTTTGAAACGTTTAGCCGCCTTTCGTCAAAATGCCCTTGGGAAAGACCCCAGTACAATCCCCGCGCTCTCCCCTATTTCTTTCCCGGCAGTCCCATCCCCATGTCCAACCTCATCGTCCACGGCGGCACGCCTTTGCGCGGCCGCGTCGTCCCCTCGGCCAACAAGAACGCGGTGCTGCCGATCCTGTGCGCCACGCTGCTGACCGATCAGCCGCTGAAGCTGCATGGGGTGCCGGACATCACCGATGTGCGCAAGATCCTGGACATTTTCCGCACGCTGGGCAGCGACGTCCGCCTGGACGATGCGACGCGCACGCTGGAGCTGCATCACAAGAACACCGTCTTTGACGCGGCCAACCACCGGCTGCCCGAGGAGATGCGTTCGTCGATCATGCTGGTGCCGCCGCTTCTGGCGCGCTTTGGCGTGGCGCGGCTGGAGGACAACGTCAAGGGATGCACGCTGGGGGTGCGCGAGATCGATCCGCACGTGGACATCTTCCGCTCGTTCGGCGGCCAGGTGGAACGCGCCAGCGGATCGCTGCTGGTGCGGGCCGGTGGTCCGCTCAAGCCGACGCATCATTGGCTGGACTATGCGTCCGTGACCACCACCGAGAACTTTGTGTTGTGCGCCGCCGCGGCAGAAGGCGAGTCGTCGTTGACGAACGCGGCGTCCGAGCCGCACGTGCAGGAGTTCTGCCGTTTCATGGCGATGATGGGCGCCGATATCGATGGCATCGGCACGTCGCGGCTGGTCGTGCGCGGCGGCAAGCGCCTGGGTGGCGGCGAGTTCACGTTTGAAGAAGACTTCCACGAGATCACGACGTTTCTCGCGCTGGGCGCGATCACGGGCGGCGACGTGGTGGTGCGCAACCGCACGCCGGGCAATTTTCCCCTGATCGACCGCACGTTCGCCAAGTTCGGGGTGCGGATCGAGCACAAGGACGGCTGGTCGCGCGCGCTGCGCGACGGTCCGTTGAAGGTGCAGACACCGTTCACCAGCAACGTGCTGACCAAGGTCGAGGCGGCGCCCTGGCCGTACTTCCCCGTGGACCTGCTGCCGATCTTCATCGCGCTGGGCGTGTGCGCCGAGGGCAACGCGATGTTCTGGAACAAGGTCTACGATGGCGCGTTGGGCTGGACGGGCGAGCTGTCCAAGTTCGGCGCGCACGTGTTCTCGTCGGACCCGCACCGCGTGGTGACCTTTGGCGGCAATCCGCTGACGCCGGGCGTGGTCGAAAGCCCCTACATCATCCGCGTAGCGATCGCGCTGTTCATGGTGGCCAGCAGCATCAAGGGCCGCTCCGAGATCCGCAATGCCACGCCGATCCGCCGTGCCCACCCGCAATTTGTCGAGAACCTGCGCAGCCTGGGCGTGCAGGTCGAGTGGGCAAACGACGAGTAAAACGAAGACGAATCAACCGAAGGTGATTCAACCTGCGGCCGCCGCAACGGCCGGCGCCGGAGCGATCGGCGTCAGGCCGAACCGCTTCATCGTCTCCATCATCCGGGCTTTGTCGGGCGGGCCGCCGCCGTTGATCAGCGCCGCCATCTCCCGGAAATAATCCGCGCTGATTTCCGGCGTGTTGATCACCAGCGCCTTTGCCATGACGGCGTGCGGGTTGCTGAACGCATGGGCCACGCCGGTAGGAGTGGTCATCGAGTCGCCGGGGCGAAGGTCGCGCGTTTCTGTGCCGACAGTGAAGCGCAACGTCCCTTCCAGCACGTAGATCAATTCCTCATTGTCGTGGCTGTGGGGCGGCGGGACGTTCGAGCCCGGCGGCACACACAATTCAAACGCCCCCATGTGGTGGCCGCGCCCGCTGGGCTGCAAATAGCGGATTTGCAATTGGCCCACCCTGATCACTTCGTCTGCATCGAATGCTTGGTCTTCGTTCATGGCATACTCCGCGTAAAGTTACTTTACACGCAAGTGTACAAATTTTTTACTCCATGTCCAGTAGAAAAAATAGCGCCACATCCGAATCGCAAGCCGGCCTGCCGATGATCGGTTCTTTGCTGCGGCTTCCACGCGAGCACGTGGTGGCGCGCATGCTGTCCACCGTCAACGCGCAGGGCTTCGACGTGTCGTTGACCGAGCTCGGCGTTTTCATGTACCCCGGTCCGCACGGCCGCCGGCCCATCGAGTTGGCCCGCCAATGCAATATGTCGCGCCAGGCGATGAACTATGTGCTGGCGGAACTGGAGCGGCGCGGCTATCTGCTGCGACGGCCCGGCGCCGCGTCGAATTCGACAGAGCTGCAGCTCACGGATAAAGGCCAGCAGATGTACGTGCTGATGCGCAGTTGCGTGACCGCCGTCGAACAGGAATGGAAGGAACACCTGGGCGAACCGCGCTTTAACGCGTTGCGCGAGACCTTGCAGGATCTGTCGGCGTGGCTGGGCAAAGTGGATTGATGCCATCGGACAGAACGCGATGCGGGACCGCGAGTTTTTGATTTAAGCCACGCTGCTGACACAGAACTGAATGTTATTGTCTTGTCTTTCCGGCACGCGGGCGGCCCGCCGCAAGCGTGACTTGAACGCCATATCCAAGGAGCCGCTATGAAGTTGATCCCGTCCCTGTTGCTGGGCGCAAGTGCGCTGTCGCTGACCTTTGCCGCGACCGCCGCGCCGGTCACTTATGACTTGGACCCGTCGCACACCTACCCCAGCTTCGAGGCCGATCACTTCGGCGGGTTGTCGACGTGGCGCGGCAAGTTCAACCAGTCCAGCGGCGTGGTCGTTCTGGACCGCGCGGCGCGCACCGGCACCTTGGAAGTCACCGTAGACATCAAGTCGGTGGACTTCGGCCACGACGAGATGAACCAGCACGCGGTCGCGCCCGACATCTTCGATGCGGCTAAATATCCCACGGCCACGTTCAAGGGCAAGTTCACCAAGTTCGACGGCGACAAGCCGGAAGAAGCGACAGGCGACCTGACGCTGCGCGGCGTCACGCGCCAGGTCAAGCTTGATATCGACGACTTCAAGTGCATCGATCACCCGATGGTCAAGCGCGAGGTCTGCGGCGCCGACGCTTCCACCGAGTTCAGCCGCAAGGACTTCGGCATGAACTTCGGGCTGGACATGGGCTTCAAGCCCGAGGTCAAACTGAAGATCCAGGTCGAGGCCATCCGCCGGCAGTGAGGCTGGCGCGGGCAATGTTAAGGACCGGCACTGCCGGTCCTTTTTGTGGGGCATGAGCCGCCGGCCCGCGCGGGATGTCCTACCCTTGCCCAGCCCGCGCCTGCGCCAGACAGTCCAGTACCGCCCGGTACGACCCTTCATTCCCAGCCGCGTTGGCCGACGGCGTGCCGCCCGCATCCAGCAGCAGCCCGGACATCGCGTGCGGTTTGTTGATCAGCGTGGCGGGCAAGCAGGGATAGTGAACGTGGTGGCCCGCCCCGGCGCAG
>CBHWAL010000289.1:0-6395 GCA_966111495.1 uncultured Achromobacter sp.
CGACTGCCCGCATGCCGAAACCACTAACCGCCGAGCGCGTGTCGCTGAACATCGCGTCCAGGAAGTCATCATATTCCGAAAGACTGTTGTAACGCGTCCGCGAAGCGAAGTGGGGGCTCGGGGTACTGAACGGCAGACCGCGCGACCGCTTGGCCGCGACACGCCCCGCTTTCGCGCATGGTGGCGCGCGGGGGGAAGCCGCGCGCCAGCCGGAAACTCGCCAGCCTCGATCAGCAGTCGAAGCTGATCGGCGATCTGGCGATACAGGCGGCGAGGTTCGATGGTCTGAATCGGCATGGAAGAAGACAGCTCGATGACAGGACGAAACGGTAAAGTGGCCTTACCAATTGACCAGAATCCTGCGCCTGCTGCCGTTGGGTCACAATTAGGGTTTGCCCATAGGTACGCGCTGTGCCACGCGGGCAACCCTTATCTGTTAAAAAGCCGCCACCACGGCTTTCTTCCGATTCCATGACCCACGATCCGCAACACTCGCCCTTCAAGAGCACCGGCGGCGCGCGCCGCATACTCAATGCGCTGCGCTATTCCTGGCAGGGCCTGAAGGCGGCCGTCAAATACGAGGCGGCCTTCCGGCAGGAACTTGCTCTGGCCGTGCTGATGATCCCGGCGGCGTTCTTTCTGGGCCGCACCACGGTAGAAGTGTTCTTCCTGGTGGGCGTGGTGGTCATGGTGCTGGCGGCGGAACTGCTCAATTCCGCCATCGAAGCGCTTGCCGATGCGCTGTCCGTCGAACGCCATCCCCTTTTGGGGCGGGCCAAGGACCTGGGCAGCGCGGCGGTGATGCTGCTGCTGATATTCGCCGGAACGGTCTGGGTGGGAGTGGCCATCAGCCGTTTCGTCATGCATTGACACGGGTTCGCACCGCGACGGGGATGCGACTCTATTTATACTGGGAGCCATGATGCCTCAATCGACGTCAGCACCCTCCAAGCGCATCGTCATCGTCGGCGGTGGCGCAGGCGGCCTCGAACTGGCCGCCAAACTTGGCCGCACGCACGGCCGTCAACACATCACCCTGGTCGATAGCCGCCCCTTCCATATCTGGAAGCCTTCGCTGCATGAAGCGGCGGCGGGCACGCTGGACATCCACCAGGAAGGCCTTTCCTACCTGATGCTGGCCCATCTGGACGGTTTCTCGTTCACCCAGGGCCGCCTTGAAAGCGTCGACCGCGAACGCCGGTTGATCACGGTGGACGCCGTCAACGACGCTCAAGGCCAGGAAGTCCTGCCGCGCCGCGAACTGGCGTACGACACGCTGGTCATGGCGCTGGGCAGCACGTCCAATTTCTTCAACACGCCGGGCGCGGCCGAACACGCGGTCACGCTGGACACCACGGAAAACGCCGAGCAATTCCGCCTGACCATGCTCAAGGCCATGGCGCTGGTCGATCAGACCAAGGTGCGCAATCCCTCCGCACGGCTCGATCTGGTGATCGTCGGCGGCGGTGCCACCGGCGTGGAACTGGCGGTGGAACTGACCGAAGCCAGCCACGTCGTCAGCGCGTATGGCCTGCCGAACTTCCGCGCCGACCGCGACCTGGCCATCACGCTGGTCGAGGGCGCGCCGCGCATTCTCTCCGCCCTGCCCGAGAAGATTTCGGTGGCGGCGACCAAGCGCCTGACCGAACTCGGCATCCGCGTCGAGACCGCCTGCCGCGTTTCCGAAGTGACGGGCGACTCCGTGCGCACCGCCGACGGCCGCGAGTTTCCTGCTCAGCTGTGCATGTGGGCCGCGGGCATCAAGGGCCCGACGCTGCTGGCCGACCTGGGATTGCCGCTGAACAAGCTGGGGCAGATCGAAGTCAACGAGCGGCTCGAAACGCCCGACCCGCACATCGTGGCGCTGGGCGACTGCTGCGCGGCGCCGTGGCGCGAGGGCCGCACCGTGCCGGCCCGCGCCCAGGCCGCGCACCAGCAGGCCGACTACCTGACCAAGAAGCTGACGGCCCGCCTTCGCAACAACCCCGAGCCCACCGAGCCCTACGTCTACCAGGATCACGGGTCGCTGGTGTCGCTGGGCCAGGACGCCGGGGTCGGCAGTCTGATGGGCAAGCTCGCCGGACGGGGACTGTTCGTAAGCGGTACACTGGCGCGCTTGATGTACATGAGCCTGCACCTGATGCACCACCGCGCGGTGCTGGGCGCCTCGCGTACCGTCTCCCTCGCCCTGGCTCGCCTGCTCATGCGGCGCACGCGCCCGCGGGTCAAACTGCACTGAATCCCATGAATTTCCTGCAAAAACTCGAACACGCCTGGACCACCAGCAACTCGCTCCTGCAAGTCGGGCTGGATCCCGACCCGCAGCGCTTTCCGCGCGAATTGCAGGACAAGCCGGACGCCATCTTCCAGTTCTGCCGCGACATCGTCGACGCCACCGCACCGTATGCCTGCAGCTTCAAGCCGCAGATCGCGTACTTTGCCGCGCACCGCGCCGAAGACCAGCTCGAGGCGCTGTGCCAGCACATCCGCTACAAGCACCCGGACCTGCCCATCGTGCTGGACGCCAAGCGCGGCGACATCGGCTCCACCGCTGAAAACTACGCCCGCGAAGCCTACGAGCGCTATCAGGCGCACGCGCTCACCGTCAGCCCCTACATGGGCCTGGACTCGGTCGAGCCCTACCTGGCGTGGCGCGACCGCGGCGTGATCGTCCTGTGCCGCACGTCCAATCCCGGCGGCTCGGACCTGCAATTCCTGAAGATGGACAACGGCGAGCCGCTGTACCTGCACGTCGCGGGGCTGGTGGCCGACAAGTGGAATGCCAACGGCCAATGCGGCCTGGTGGTGGGCGCCACGTTCCCGAATGAACTGGCCGCCGTGCGCCAGCGCATCGGCGACGCCCTGCCCCTGCTGGTGCCGGGCATCGGCGCGCAGGGTGGCGACATCACCGCCACGGTGAATGCCGGCGCCAACGCGGCGCGCAACGGCATGATGATCAACTCGTCGCGCGCCATCATCTACGCCAGCGGCGGCGACGACTGGCGCGAAGCCGCCGGCGAAGCCGCCAAGGGCCTGCGCGACGCGATCAACGCGGTACGCTGATTCGTCAAATGCGGCAAAAGCCGCTGCACGGTGCGCAAATGCACGGTGCAGCGGCTTTTTTCATTGCAGCGCCGGGGTCAACGCCGATTGATCGGCGCACCCGCAAATTCCAGCACGGCCCGCAGCGCAAACTCCACCGCCGCCTGGCGCACCTGCCCTCGGTCACCCGAGAACACATGCGTCACCGCGCGGCTGCTGATGCCGTCGCCCACCCGCATCGCAAAGCCGAAGCACACCATGCCCACCGGCTTGCCCGGCGTGGCGCCGCCCGGACCGGCGATGCCGGTGGTCGACATGGCCACGTGCGCATTGGGCACGGCCAGCAGTACGCCGTTGGCCATTTCCAGCGCGATGGGTTCGCTGACCGCGCCAAAGTGATGCAGCGTTTCAGGCGACACCTCCAGCTCGGCAACCTTGGCGTCGTTGCTGTAAGTGACGAAGCCGCGCTCGAACCATTCGCTGGAACCGGCCACCGCGGTGACGGCCCCGGCCAGCAGGCCGCCGGTGCAGGATTCGGCGGTGCCAAGCATCCACCCCTGCTGCCGCAGCACGTCGCCTAATCGTTCGGACAGGCCGAGTATCGTCGCTTCCGACAACTGCGCGGCCGACAGGTTGGACCGCGCGCCTTCAAGCTGATCGTTCATCCCAAGACTCCTGTGCGGGCCACCAGCGCCATCACCAGCAAGGCGTAGCCGGCAGCCACGATATCGTCCCACATGACTCCGAAGCCGCCCTTGATATGGGCGTCGAAGAACTTGATGGGTGGCGGCTTGACGATGTCGAACGTGCGGAACAGCACGAACGCCAGCGCCTGCGACAGCCAGCCGGCCGGCGTCAGCCACAGCACCAGCCAGAACGCCACCATCTCATCCCAGACCATTCCGACATGATCCGGCTGCTGGAGTTCTCGGCCGACGCGATGGCAGGCCCAGCATCCGTACAGAAACGCCAGGGCCAGGAACACGCCAATAGCCAGGTCCGACGCCGCCGGCGCCGCCGCCACCCAGATGCCCCAAGCAAGCAGCGTGCCCCACGTGCCGGAGGCAGGACGGATCAGTCCGCTGCCAAAGCCGAACGCGATCAGCCGGCCGGGATCGCGGCAGACCCAGGACACCGCCGGGTACGCGGCCCGGCTGCGATCGCGCATGGAAGGGGAGTGCTTATCAGTGGAAGACATGGGTATTGGGTCTGCAAACGACAGAAGGCCGCGGATCAGTCCGCGGGAAAGTGATCGAAGCCCGCTGGCAGATCTGCCAGCGGCTGGCCGTGCGCGTCCAGGACGGACACGCCGGACTGCGGCACGATCTCGCCCACGCGGGTAACCCGGGCGCCGGCAGACGCGGCGGCCGCCCGCACGGCTTCGCGCCGGGCTGGCGGCGCGGTGAAACACAGTTGATAGACATCGCCCCCGCCCAGCAGGGCGCGTTGCAGCGGTGCGGCATCCAGGCCCGACAGCGCAGGCGCCATGGGCAAGTCTGCAAACCGCAGGCGGGCGCCGGCTCGGCTGGCGGCCAGAATGTGGCCCAAGTCCTGCAACAGGCCGTCAGACAGGTCGATGGCTGCATTCGCGATGCCGCGCAGCGCAAGGCCCAGCGCCACTTGCGGCTCAGGCCACTCCAGCGCGGCGCGCGTGGCGGCCAGGCGTGTGGCATCGGCCGGGTACTGCCCGTCCAGCAACCGGTAGGCCACGTCGGCCGCGCCCAATTCGCCAGACACCCAGATGTCGTCGCCGCCTAGCGCCCCGTCGCGGCGCAACGCCTGCCCGGCCGGCACCGAGCCAAACACCGTCACGCTGATAGCCAGATCGTGCGCGCTGCGCGTGGTGTCGCCACCAATGAGCGGGCAGCCATGGGCCGCCGCCAACGCGTGAAAGCCCTCGGCAAACGCCGCCAGCCACGGCTCACGCAAATGGGGCAACGCCAGACCCAGCACGCAGCCGATTGGACGCGCACCCATGGCGGCGAGATCAGACAGATTCACCGCCAGAGCCTTGTGGCCCAGCGCTTTGGGATCAACGTCGGGAAAGAAATGCCGGCCTTCCAGCAGCAGATCCGTGCTGGTGGCCACCTGTTCACCGGGAGGAACAGGAAACAGTGCGCAGTCATCGCCAACGCCCAGGAGGCCGTCCGGCGCGGCACGCGTGAAGTAGCGCGCAATCAGATCAAATTCAGACGCCACCGCGCCTCCACTAAGCGGCGTTCAAGAATCGCCGTCGCACTTCTAACGGGTGCCCCGCAGCGGGGCCGCGCGGATCCGGGCTCCGCCGGTCCGCAGCGGCGCCCCCTTGAGGGGGGCCCGCCGAGGGGGAAGCGCGCAGCGCTGCGGGGGTGGGACTTCTACCCCTATCGGCGTTGTTGCGCCGCGGCCTGGACCTCGGGCGCGCGCACGTCGGCGGCCAGTTTGTCGAGCACGCCGTTGACGAACTTGAATCCGTCGGTGCCGCCAAACGACTTTGCCAGTTCCACGGCTTCGTTGATGGCGACCTTGTACGGGACTTCGACGTGATGAATCAGTTCGAAGCTGCCGATCAGCAGGATGCCATGCTCAACGGGCGACAACTCGGCCAGCGGGCGGTCGACGTAGGGCGTGAAGCGTTCGCGCAGTGCCGGCGCTTCGCGCAGCACGCCATGCAGCAAGGTCTTGAACCATTGCGCGTCAGCCTCGGAGAAGTCCTCGGTGTCGCGCAGATGGGCGTCGATCTCGCCGGCGTCCTGCGTGCCTTCGCCGCCGCGCAGCAGCCACGCGTACACGCCCTGCAGCGCGAATTCGCGCGCACGGCGGCGCGCGCTGCGCGCGTTGGCGCGGGCCTGCGCCGCGCTATCAGCGCTGGTCGTCGTCTTCTTCGTCGTCAAAATCTTCGTCCTCGTCGTCTTCGTCTTCGTCTTCTTCCTCGGGTTCCAGCGCTGCCACCAGATTGGCCATTTCAACGGCCACCTGGGCGCAGTCGCGACCCTTGCCGGCGGCGCGGGCCTGTGCCTGCTCGTCGGTGTCGACGGTCAGCACGCCGTTCGCGACGGGAACGCCGGTTTCGAGGGAGATGCGGGTGATTGCAGTGGCCGTTTCATTGCTGACCACTTCAAAGTGATAGGTTTCGCCGCGGATGACCGCGCCCAGCGCGATCAGGGCGTCGAACTCGAACGTTTCGGCCATGTGGGACAGAGCCACGCCCAGTTCCAGCGCGCCGGGCACGGTGGCGACCATCACGTCGCGCTCGTCCACGCCCAGTTCGGCCAGTTCCTTCAGGCACGCTTCGAGTTCGGCCTGGCCGATTTCTTCATTGAAGCGGGCGCGTACGATGCCGATGTGCAGCCCTTCGCCGTTCAGGTCGGGGG
>CBHWAL010000290.1:0-6385 GCA_966111495.1 uncultured Achromobacter sp.
GACGCGCGCGATTTTGCCGATATGATCCTTGACCAGTACGAGGAGATGCGCCTGCAGGCGGTGCGTCAGCCGCTGGTCATGGGCATTGCGCTGCATCCCTATATCGTCGGCCAGCCGTACCGGTTGCGACATCTGCGGCGCGCGCTGGCGCCGCTGGCCGCCGCCCGCGATCGCGGTGAAATCTGGTTCACCACGCCGGGCGAGATCTGCCGCCATGTGGACGGTTTGCCGCCGGGTGTGATCGATTAAGGGGCCGTCAGACCATTGAAACGTCGAACCGACCCGCCTACGTTATGTTGTTTTTCTTGTTGAACCGAGCTTCGCATGTCCACCCAAAGCGCCGCCAAGTCCCGCAGTCCCGCCACCGCCCGGTCCAAGACCGCCAAGCCTGCGGCGCCCCGTGCGCGCAGGCCCGCAGCGGCGGCTGACGTCATGCCCGACGCCGGATCGCCTTCCGCCACCCCCGACGCCGACATGGAGCGCCGCATCTGCGAGGCGGTCTACGAAAGCGTGATGAGCCAGCGCCTCACGCCGGGCACCAAGCTGCCCGAGGCCGCGATCTGCGACCTGTTCGGCGTGTCGCGGTCGGTGGCGCGCAAGGCGCTGCAGCGGCTGGCGCACGAGCACGTGGTGGACCTGCATCACAACCGCGGCGCGGTGGTGGCTGAACCAACGCCCGAAGACACCCGCCAGATCTTCCAGGCGCGCCGCGCACTGGAGGCCGCCCTGCTACCGTTGGCCGCGGCCCGCGCCACGCGCGCCGACTACGCCTCGCTGCGCAAGCAGCTGCGCGACGAGCACGCGCTGCTGCATCGCGCCGGGCAGCCGGCCTGGGCGCGGCAGGCCAGCGCGTTTCACGTGCGGCTGGGCGAGCTGTCCGGCAACACCATCCTGCACGGCTACCTGGCCGAACTGGTGTCGCGCTGCTCGCTCATCGTGGCGCTGTACGAGCCGCCCGGCAATGCCGCCTGCGAACACGGCGAGCACGTGCTGATCGTGGACATGATGGAGCGCGGCGACGTGGCCGAAGCCGTGCGGACCAACGACAACCACCTTGCGGACCTGGAGCGGCGCATCAGCCTGGAGCGCCCGCAGCCCGCGCAAACACTTGCCCAGATGCTGGGACTGGCCTGACATGGAAATCGACTTCGACGCTATCACCGAATATCAGCGCTACAAGCTGATGGCCAGCCTGATCGTGCCCCGGCCGATCGCGCTGATCACCACGTTGTCCGAGACGGGCGTGGTAAACGCCGCGCCGTTCAGCATGTTCAACATGCTGGGCGAGGACCCGCCCATCGTGATGGTCAGCATCAACCGCCTGGAAGACGGCGGGCTGAAGGACACCGCGGTCAACATCAAGCGCGACCGCGAATTCGTCGTTCACCTGACCGACGAGGCCATGGCTGAAAAGATGCACCGCTGCGGCGACCGCCTGCCGGCCGACGTCAGCGAGCTGGCGCACGCGGGCCTGGACGCCGCGCCCAGCCACCGCGTGGCGCCGCCGCGCATCGTGCAGGCGCCCGTCGCGTTTGAATGCACGCTGTTCGAAACCATGGAAACCGCCAGCCGCCAGATCTTCATCGGCCAGGTGCGCTGGCTGCATGCGCGCGACGGCTTGATCGACACGGAAACGTGGCGCGTGCGCCTGCAGGATTACTTTCCGGTGGGCCGGTTTGGCGCCAGCTTTTATGTGCGGACGCGCGACCGTTACGCCATCGGCGCGGAACAGAACGCGCCGGCCAGCACGCCCATCGACGAGATCTGAAGCCTCACCACACCGCGGCGTCCGAGCCGGGCGCCCGCAGGCGGCGTGCGAAGCGGCGCGACAGGAAGTCCACGAACGCCAGCGTCTTGGCCGGCAGGTTCAGGCGTTCCGGGTACAGCGCGTGGATATCCGCGGGCGGCGTGCGCCAATCGGTCAGCACTTCGCGCAGCCGGCCCGCGCGCAGGTGCGCCGCGGTTTCCCATTCGGACCGCATGACGATGCCGTGGCCGTCCAGCGCCCATTCCAGCGCGCTCTGGCCGTCATTCGAACTGACCGTGCCGCGCACCTTGACGGTCTCGGCGCGCGCGCCGGATTCCAGCCGCCAGGTGCCGTAGGCCACGTCGTTCTCGCGCACCACGATGCAGCGGTGGCGCTGCAGGTCGCTGGGCGCGCGCGGCTCGCCATGAATCTCCAGGTAGCGTGGCGACGCGCAGAGCAGGCGCCGGTTTGATGCGATCCTGCGCGCCGTGAGCCGCGCGTCGGGCAGGTCGCCAAAGCGCACCGCCACGTCAACGCCTTCCTCGATCAGATTGAGCGGCCTGTCGGTCAGGCGCATCTGCACTTCCACGTCGGGATACTGGCGGCAGAAGTCCGAGACGGCGGGCACGATGTGGGCGCGTCCAAAACCGAACGTGGCATTCAGGCGCAGCAGCCCTTGCGGTTGCGCGCGGGCGCTGGACACCGAGCGTTCCAGCGCCTGCAGGTCGGCCAGGATGCGCGTGCCCTCGGCCAGGTACAGCTCGCCTTCCTGCGTGACGCTGACGCGGCGCGTGGTGCGGTTCAAGAGCCGCACGCCCAGTCGCTGCTCCAGCTTGGCCAGCCGGGTGCTGACCGCGGGCGGCGTCAGTCCCAGTTCGCGTGCCGTGGCCGACAGGTTGCCGTGCTTGACCACCAGCGAGAAGAAGGCGAGATCGGAGAGCGCGTCCATGGGTATTTATAAATTGGATTTAATAAAGATTTATAAATTCCAAGAATTATAAGAACGAAACCGGCCTATACACTGGGTTTACCGATACAGAGCCGCGCCACGCGGCCACACGAGGAGACCCGAAATGAAGATAGCCAGATTGGCCGGCGCATTGTGCGCGGCCGTTGCCGCATCCTGTTGGGCCCATGCCGCCGGGGCCAGCAACGCCTTTCCCGAACGCGCGGTGACGCTGATCGTGCCGTTCGCGCCGGGCGGTAGCGTGGACATCGCGGCCCGCCTGATCGCCGACGCCTGGGCGAAGGAACTGGGGCAGAGCGTGATCGTGGAAAACCGTGCCGGCGCGTCCGGCAATATCGGCATGACGGCCGTGGCGCGCGCCGAGCCCAATGGGTACACGCTGGGCATCAACACCATGTCGCTCGCGATCAATCCGGCGCTCTTCAAGACCATGCCGTTCGATACCGCGAAGGACCTGCGCTCGGTGGGCACGGTGGGCACGTCGCAGCATGTGCTGACGGTCACCAATGCCTTGCCCGTGACGTCGGTGAGTGAGCTGCTCACGTATGTGCGCGCCCGTCCCGCCAACGACCTGAGCTTCGGCTCTGCCGGCACCGGCAGCACGTTCCACATGGCCGCGGAGCTGTTCAAGTCCGTGTCCAAGACGCAGATCCTGCACGTCCCGTACAAGGGCGGCGGCCCCGCGATGCTGGACACGATCAGCGGTCAGGTGCAAATGAGCTTTCCCGTGCTGTCCGCGGCCAAGCCGCAGGTTGACGGCAAGAAGCTGCGCGCGCTAGGGGTGACCGGCACGACGCGTTCGCCGCTCTTGCCCGACGTGCCGACGATTGCCGAGTCGGGCCTGCCGGGCTACGAGTTCAACACCTGGTTCGTCGTCAGCGCGCCGGCCGGCACGCCGCAGCCGGTGATCGACACGCTGAGCGCGAAGCTGGCGCAGGCCCTGAAGTCAGACGCGCTGACGCAACGCATGCAGAGAGAGGGGTTTGAACCCCTGATCACCGCGCCGGACAAGACCGACGCCATGGTGGCTGCCGAGATGACGCGCTGGTCCGGCATCGTCAAGGAAGCCGGAATCCAGGCGAACTGAACGGCGGCAAGGCGCGTAAAACCCGCACGCAAAAGCGGCCTGCAACAGCAGCACGCAGAATTGGCCCGCAATACCCGCCCGCGCGCGCCGCGGGCGCCTCATTCAAGCAAGGAAGCACTGACATGCCCGGCATGACGCTATACGACAAACTGGTGGCCAGCCATGAGGTGGCCCGGATCGACGCCGAGCACGTGCTGCTTTACGTCGACCTGCACATCATGAACGAGTACACCAGCCCGCAGGCCTTCAGCGGCCTGACCGCGCGGGGCCGCGACGTGTTGCGTCCGGGCCAGCAAATGGCTGTGGTGGACCACATCATCCCCACGCATCCCGTGCCGTCGGCGCTGCGCGTGATTGCGGACGATGCCTCGTCGCGCCAGGCGCTGAACCTGAAGCGCAATTGCGACGCGCAGCACATCGCGCTCTTTGACACCACCGATCCGCTGCAGGGCATCGAGCACGTCATCGCGCCGGAACACGGCATGATCCTGCCCGGCATGGTGGTGCTGTGCGGCGACAGCCACACCACCACGTATGGCGCGCTGGGCGCCTTGGGCTTTGGCATCGGCACCAGCGAAGTCGAGCACATTCTGGCGACGCAGACGCTGGTGTACCGCGTGGCGCGCAACATGCGGATCCGCATCGACGGCGCGCTGCCGGCACACGTGTCGGCCAAGGACCTGGTGATCTACATCGTGCATCGCATCGGCGCCCAGGGCGCGCGCGGCCATGCCGTGGAGTTCTGCGGCGAGGCGGTGGCCGCGTTGTCGGCGGAAGCGCGCATGACCCTGTGCAACATGACGGTCGAAGCCGGCGCCCGCGCCGCGCTGATCGCGCCGGACGCCGTCACCGACGCGTACGTCACGGCGCACGCGCCGCAGCTGCGGGGCGCGTTGCTGGACGATGCGCGCGCGTGGTGGGTGACGCTGCACTCGGACGACGACGCGCGCTTCGACGTGGAACACGCGTTCGACGCGGGCCGCATCGCGCCCTTCGTGACGTGGGGCACCAGCCCCGATCAGGCGATGCCCGTCGATGGCGCGGTGCCGGATCCGCGGGACGAACCGGACGCGCTGGCCCGGCTGGCGCTGGAAAAGGCCATGGACTACATCGGCCTGGCGGCGGGCGCGCCCATCGCGGGGGTGCCGATCGACCGCGTCTTCATCGGCTCCTGTACCAATGGCCGCATCGAAGACCTGCGCGTCGTGGCGGATCTGGCGCGCGGAAAGAAAGTGGCGGCAGGGGTGCGCGCGATGGTGGTGCCCGGTTCCGGCGCGGTGCGCGCGCAGGCCGAAGCCGAAGGGTTGGCCGCCGACCTCATCGCGGCCGGCTTTGAATGGCGCCAGCCCGGGTGCTCGATGTGCCTGGCCATGAACGACGACGTGCTGCGCCCCGGCGAACGCTGCGCGTCCACCACCAACCGCAATTTCGAGGGACGCCAGGGGCGGGCAGGGCGCACGCACCTGATGAGTCCCGCGATGGCCGCAGCGGCTGCGCTGGCGGGCCGTATCGTCGATGTGCGCACCTGGGGAGACGCCAAATGAATGCCATGATCGAAGGCGTGGCCGCGCCGCTGCCGTATTCCAATCTGGACACCGACCAGATCATGCCCAAGCAGTTCTTGCGCATCATCGACAAGGCCGGCCTGGACAAGGGCCTGCTGTACGACCTGCGCTTTGACGAAGCGGGCGCGCCGCGCCCGGACTGCGTGCTGAACCAGCCCGCCTACGCGGGCGCCAGCATCCTGGTGGCCGGTCCCAATTTTGGCTGCGGCTCCAGCCGCGAGCACGCCGTCTGGGGCTTGCAGCAGTTCGGCATCCGGGCGGTCATCGCGTCCAGCTTCGGCGAGATCTTCTACTTCAATGCGCTCAACAATGGTCTCTTGCTGGTGACGTTGCCGCCCGCCGAGGTCGACGCCTTGCTCGCGAAGGTGTCCAATACGGCGGCGGCCGGCGCAAACCGCGTCGGCATCGACGTGATGGCCGGGCAGGTGCGCGCGGCCGACGGCTGGACCGCACATTTTGACCTGCCGGCGCGGCATCGCAGCATGTTCGCGCAGGGGCAGGACATGGTGGGCGCGACGCTGCAGCAACTGTCCGAGGTGGAGCGCTTCGAGGCCCGCCATTGGGCGCGCTTTCCGTGGATGAAGGACGTGGCGCGGCAAGTGCGTGACCGGCTGGACGCCGCCTAGCGCGGGACGCGCGCGACAACGAAAGGAGATGACGCAGATGACCGCCTTTTTCGACCTGCCGGTGCGGCGCTTTACGGCCGACGGCGTGGAGATCGCCGCCCGCATCGACGGCTCGGGTCCGCCCCTG
Organism: uncultured Achromobacter sp.; assembly: GCA_966111495.1. Taxonomy (GTDB): domain Bacteria; phylum Pseudomonadota; class Gammaproteobacteria; order Burkholderiales; family Burkholderiaceae_B; genus Achromobacter. The sequence goes on from CBHWAL010000290.1 coordinate 6,120, forward strand.
CTGCTGTTGCACGGGCACCCGCAGACCCACGCGATCTGGCACCGCGTCTGGCCCGAACTGACGCGTCATCGCACCTGCGTGGCCGCCGACCTGCGCGGCTACGGCGACAGCGAGAAGCCCGCCGCCAGCGCCGATCACGCCGCGCATTCCAAACGCGCCATGGCGGCGGACATGGTGGCGCTGATGCGCGGACTGGGCCACGAGCATTTCGAGATCCTGGCGCATGACCGCGGCGCGCGGGTCGCGCACCGGCTGGCGCTGGACCA
>CBHWAL010000291.1:0-6353 GCA_966111495.1 uncultured Achromobacter sp.
AAGACCGCCGCAACGAAGACCGCTTCCATTTCATCGACTGGACCAAGCAGGCCTTCGAAAACATTGAAGTCGTGCCGCCGGGCAACGGCATCATGCACCAGATCAACCTGGAGCGGATGTCGCCCGTCATTTACACGCAAAACGGCGTGGCCTTCCCCGACACGCTGGTCGGCACCGACAGCCACACGCCGCACGTGGACGCGCTGGGCGTCATCGCCATCGGCGTGGGCGGCCTGGAAGCCGAAAACGTCATGCTGGGCCGCGCGTCGTGGATGCGCCTGCCCGACATCGTTGGCGTGGAACTGTCCGGCCGCGCGCAGCCCGGCATCACCGCGACCGACATCGTGCTGACGCTGACCGAATTCCTGCGCAAGGAAAAGGTGGTGGGCGCGTACCTGGAGTTCTACGGCGAAGGCGCGTCCAGCCTGACGCTGGGCGACCGCGCCACCATCTCGAACATGGCGCCCGAGTACGGCGCCACCGCGGCGATGTTCTCCATCGACCAGCAGACCATCGACTACCTGCGCCTGACCGGCCGCGAAGACGAGCAGATCGCGCTGGTGGAAAACTACGCCAAGACCGTTGGGCTGTGGTCCGACAGCCTGAAGACCGCGCAGTACGAGCGCGTGCTGCGCTTTGACCTGTCCACCGTCGTACGCACGCTGGCCGGCCCGTCCAATCCGCATCGCCGCCTGCCGGTATCCGACCTGGCCGAGCGCGGCATCGCCGGCGTAGTCGAGAATCAGCCGGGCCTGATGCCCGACGGCGCCGTCATCATCGCCGCAATCACCAGCTGCACCAACACCAGCAACCCGCGCAACGTGATCGCCGCGGGCCTGTTGGCGCGCAACGCCAACCGCGCGGGCCTCGCTCGCAAGCCGTGGGTGAAAAGCTCGCTGGCGCCGGGATCCAAGGCCGTGCAGCTCTACCTGGAAGAAGCCGGCCTCACGCAGGATCTGGAACAGCTGGGCTTTGGCGTCGTGGCGTTTGCCTGTACCACGTGCAACGGCATGTCCGGCGCGCTGGACCCGAAGATTCAGCAGGAAATCATCGACCGCGATCTGTACGCGACCGCCGTGCTGTCCGGCAACCGCAACTTCGACGGCCGCATCCACCCGTACGCGAAGCAGGCCTTCCTGGCCTCGCCGCCGCTGGTCGTCGCCTACGCCATTGCCGGAACGATCCGCTTCGACATCGAGCGCGACGTGCTGGGCGTCGCCGCCGATGGGCGCGAGATTCGTCTGAAAGACATCTGGCCCAGCGACGAAGAGATCGACGCGATGGTCAAGTCGGCGGTCAAGCCCGAGCAGTTCCGCAAGGTCTACGCGCCCATGTTCGGCATCAAGGACGACCGCCAGACCGCCGTCAGCCCGCTGTACGACTGGCGCCCGCAAAGCACGTACATCCGCCGTCCGCCGTACTGGGAAGGCGCGCTGGCCGGCGAGCGCACGCTGCGCGGCATGCTGCCGCTGGCCGTGCTGGGCGACAACATCACCACCGACCACCTGTCGCCGTCCAACGCCATCCTGATGGACAGCGCCGCGGGCGAATACCTGCACAAGATGGGCCTGCCCGAAGAAGACTTCAACTCGTACGCCACGCACCGCGGCGACCACCTGACCGCGCAGCGCGCCACGTTCGCCAATCCCAAGCTGTTCAACGAAATGGTGAAGAATGCGGACGGCGCGGTGCAGCAAGGCTCGCTGGCGCGCGTGGAACCGGAAGGCCAGGTCATGCGCATGTGGGAAGCCATCGAGACCTACATGGACCGCAAGCAGCCGCTCATCATCGTGGCCGGCGCCGATTACGGCCAAGGCTCGTCGCGCGACTGGGCCGCCAAGGGCGTTCGCCTGGCCGGTGTCGAAGCCATCGTGGCCGAAGGCTTCGAGCGCATCCATCGCACCAACCTGATCGGCATGGGCGTGCTGCCGCTGGAGTTCAAACCCAGCGTGAACCGCAAGACGCTGGCCCTGGACGGCACCGAAAGCTACGACGTCATCGGCGAGCGCAAACCGCGCGCGGACATGACGCTTGTGATTCACCGCCGCAACGGCAGCACGGAACAGGTGCCGGTGACCTGCCGCCTGGATACCGCCGAAGAAGTGTCCATCTACGAAGCCGGCGGCGTGCTGCAGCGCTTTGCCCAGGATTTCCTGGAAGCCGCCTCCGCGACGGACGCCGGCAAGCTGGCCTGACCGGCCTTTATACAGATCGGCGGGCTTTGCTGAGCCCGCCGCCCCACTTCAATATTTCTGGACCGCTCCATGGCACATGCTCCCCAACCCAAGATCGCCGCCACCTACATGCGCGGCGGCACCAGCAAAGGCGTGTTCTTCAAGCTGGACGACCTGCCCGAATCGGCCCGCGTGCCGGGCGCCGCGCGCGACGCGCTGCTGCTTCGCGTGATCGGCAGCCCCGACCCCTACGGCAAGCAGATCGACGGCATGGGCGCCGCCACGTCCAGCACCAGCAAGACAGTCATAGTCGCCAAAAGCACCCGCCCGGGTCATGACGTGGACTACCTGTTCGGTCAGGTCTCCATCGACCAGCCCTTCGTGGACTGGAGCGGCAACTGCGGCAACCTGTCGGCCGCGGTCGGCCCCTTTGCCATCACCAACGGCCTGGTCGACCCGGCTCGCATTCCCCAGGATGGCATCGCGGTGGTGCGGATCTGGCAGGCCAACATCCAGAAGACCATCGTCGCGCACGTGCCCATCACCGGCGGCGCGGTGCAGGAAACCGGCGACTTCGAACTGGACGGCGTGACCTTCCCCGCCGCCGAACTGCGTTTGGAATTCATGGACCCGGCCGAGGAAGGCGATGGCGGCTCCATGTTCCCCACCGGCAATCTGGTCGACAACCTGGAAGTGCCCGGCGTCGGCACGTTCAAGGCCACGATGATCAACTCCGGCATTCCGACGATCTTCCTGGAGGCCGACGCGCTGGGCTACAGCGGCACGGAACTGCAGGACGCGATCAACGGGGACGCAGCCGCGCTGTCGCGCTTTGAGACCATCCGCGCCCACGGCGCGCTGCGCATGGGTCTCATCAAGGACCTCGCCGAGGCCGCCAGCCGCCAGCACACGCCCAAGATCGCCTTTGTCGCCCCGGCCAAGGAATACATTTCGTCCAGCGGCAAGAAGGTCGGCACGAGCGACATCGACGTGCTGGTGCGTGCGCTGTCCATGGGCAAGCTGCATCACGCCATGATGGGGACTGCGTCGGTCGCCATCGCCACGGCAGCGGCGGTGCCGCTGGTAAACCTGGCGGCCGGCGGCGGCGAGCGCGACAACGTGTGCTTTGGTCACCCGTCGGGCACGTTGCGTGTCGGCGCGCAGGCGCAGTTGGTGGATGGTGACTGGAAAGTAACCAAGGCCATCATGAGCCGCAGCGCGCGCGTGTTGATGGAAGGCCGCGTGCACGTGCCGCGTGAGGGGTTCTGACCCCGCTTTCCGTTCATAAACAAACCGCAAACGGGGCAGATTCTGCCCCGTTCACATTTCTGCAATGAAAGCGGCCCGAAAGCGCCGGTTTGATATTGCGCGATGTTCTGGGTCGGCCCCCTAAAGTCGCTGCGTCCGCCTGCCGTTAGCGGATTGCGGCCGGGGATTTCCAGGCCGACTAGCAACCCGCCAGCCTTCCGGTTGGCGTATCCAGTACACGAGCATGAAGATAACGTCGCTGCGCAACCGCATTTTGCTTATTACCTGCTTTACGGTGGTGGGAGCGCTCACGCTCTCGGGCCTCATCACCTACCAGATCGTGCGCGACAACATGATGTCCACCATCGCCGCGACCCTGAACGCCGTGGCCTCCGGCAACGCCAGCGCCATCGAACGCTGGTCGGCGGACAAGGCGCAGGCCGTCGACGCCACGGCGAAGGTGGTCGAAAAAGGCGATCCCCGTGGCCTGACCAAGCTCATGGGCGAGACCAACGGCTTTCCCATCACCACCATCGGCTGGTCCGACAAGACCTTCTTTTCCACCACCAAGACCGCGGCGGATTACGACCCGACCGCGCGGCCCTGGTACAAGAGCGCCGTGTCCGCCGGCAAGCTGACGATCACCAAGCCCTACGGGGACTCCAGCACTGGCGTGCTGTACGTGGCATTCACCGCGCCGATGATCCGCGACGGCCAGACGACCGGCGTGCTGAGCGGCGCCGTGCCGCTGGATGGCGTGAAGGACATCATCAAGGCCATCCACCCCACCCCGTCCAGCAGCGCATTTGTGCTGGGCACGGACGGCCAGGTGATTTCGCACCTGAACGACAAGCTGGCGCTCAAGCCGTCGACTGACATCGCCCCGGGCCTGACCACCGACGTGATCGCGGCAATGGCCCGCGATGGCGCCGCCCCTGTCGAGATCGCACTGGACGGCGCGCAGAAACTGCTCAAGGCACGCCGCATTCCGGGCACGGACTGGTATCTGGTCGTGGCGCTGGACAAGACTGAAGCCACCGTCGGCCTGACGCAGGTGCTGCACGCGACGCTGATCTCGCTGGTGGTTCTGACGCTGCTGGCCGTGGGCATCGCCAGCGTGATCACATCGCGCGCCTTCAAGCGCCTGTCCGCCGTGCGCGACGCCATGGACACCATCGGCTCGGGCGACGGCGATATGACGCACCGCCTGGCCGTCGTGGGCCACGATGAAGTCGCGCAGATTTCGGCCTCGTTCAACGCCTTCGTGGAGAAGATCACGCACGTCATGCGCGAGGTGCGCAGCGGCGTGCATTCGATGAGCGCCGCCACGCGCGAGATCGACATGGGCAACCGCGACCTGTCGCAGCGCACGGAAACGTCGGCCGCATCCCTGGAAGAGACGTCCTCGGCGCTGACCCAGCTGGCCTCCAGCGTGCGCCAGACCGAGGAAACCGCCGAACACGCGACGCGCCTGGCCGACGAGGCCAGCGCGGTTGCCGCCCGCGGCGGCCAGGTGGTGAAGGACGCCGTCACCACCATGGACGAGATCTCGCAATCGTCGCAGCGCATCACCGAGATCATTCGCGTGATCGACGGCATCGCGTTCCAGACCAACATCCTGGCGCTGAACGCGGCGGTCGAGGCCGCGCGTGCTGGCGAACAGGGCCGCGGCTTTGCGGTGGTGGCGGGCGAAGTGCGCACGCTGGCGCAACGCAGCGCGTCGTCCGCGCAAGAGATCAAGACGCTGATCGAGGCGTCGGTGCAGAACGTGAAGAGCGGCACGCAACGCGTGCAGGCCGCCGGTTCGACCATGACCGAGATCGTTGACGGCATCAACCGCGTGCAGCGGATGGTGAGCGAGATCCACGGCGCCATGGCCGAGCAAAGCACGGGGCTGGGGCAGATCGACCGCTCGGTTGCCGACATGGACCAGGCCACGCAGCAGAACGCCGCGCTGGTCGAGCAGTCGACGGCTGCATCGGGGATGTTGAGCGATCAGGCGCGCGTGTTGGCCGATGCCGTCGCGCGATTCAAGCTGCGCGAAGAAGAAGCAGCCAGCGCAGGCCGGCTGATCGCGCTGCCGCAGGGTTGATCTGAACAGTCCGGCGCGGGATTACCCCGCCGCCGGGCCGATCTGCTTGAGCACGGCCACGGCTGTCGCAATGACCTGTCCGTCCGTGCTCAAGTCCCCCTGCATGAACACCAGCGACGACGTGGCCCGCACCACGCGGCCGCGCACTTCCAGAAACTGTCCTTCGCGCGCCGCCGCCAGAAAATGCGTGTCCAGCTGCACGGTCACGCACGCGCGCCGGCCCAGCGCTTCCCACGCAATGGCGCTGACGCCGTGGTCCAGCAGCGCGGTCAGCAATCCGCCATGCACCACGCCGGCGGGATTCAGATGGTCCGCGGTGGTCAAGAGGCCATAGGCCCAACCGTCGTCCTCCTTGCGCACCCACAACGGGCCGATCAAGCCCGCAAAGCCCGGCAGCGTGCGTTTGCGCCATCCCGGCGGGACGGCGGGGTCGTCAGCGGATGGCGTGGTCATGCGTTCAGCTCCTGGCCGCGATCAGCTGGGACAAGGCGCGGGCTTCACCCTGAAGTTCCTGCGCCAGCGATTCCACGCGCGCGGCATCGAGCTGTTCGGCCAGCCCCGCCGCGACCAAGGCATGCGTCAGGCGCTGATGGCTGTCGAACACCGGCACCGCAATCACGACGACGCCATTGATGTAGTTGTTGCGGTCCACGCTGTAGCCCTGCCGGCGCACCGCGTCCACGTCGGCCTTCCACGCAGCGAACTCGGGCGCCTGATCCCAGCGCAAGGCCTTGAAGCGCCGCTCCAGTTCCTTGTCCGACAGATCCGCAAATGCGGCGACCAGCCGGCCCGTGGCGCTGATCAGCGCCGGAAAGCGGCTGCCGATGTCGACGTGGATA
>CBHWAL010000292.1:0-6347 GCA_966111495.1 uncultured Achromobacter sp.
AGACAAGGACGTGGTGCTGGACACGCGCTACGCCTATCCCGCGTATGGCCTGCCTTCAGCCGAAACCAACGACGCCATCCGCACGTGCGCCCGGCTGGAAGGCATGATGACCGACCCCGTGTACGAAGGAAAATCCATGCAGGGGATGATGGACATCATCCGCAAAGGCGAGATTCCCGCCGGCTCGAAGGTCCTGTATGCGCACCTGGGAGGGGTGCCGGCGATCAACGCCTACAGCTTTCTGTACCGCAACGGATAGCGGCGGATTCGGGGTCACGGGGTGGCCTTGTGGGGACTTGCGGTGACGTTGCCGCCTTGCCCAGCCGCCATGGGAAACCCATGCCGGCGCGCCGCCCCCGCCACGATCAGCGTCGCGGCCAGCAACAGCAACAGCGCGGGCGCAAAGGCGGCGACGCCCACGCCTTCGAGCAGGACGCCGCCGATGACGCCGCCGCCCGCGATCGCCAGGTTCCAGGCCGTGACCAGCATCGACTGCGCCACATCGGCCGCCTCGCCTGCGGTCTTGGCCAGCGCGGTCTGGAACAGGGTCGGCGCGCCGCCAAACGCCAGTCCCCACGCCGCCACCGCCGTGATCACGACGACCGGATCCTTGCCGCTGATGCCCAGGACCAGCGCGGACAACGCGAACAGCGCCGTGCTGGCCAGCGTCATGGCGCGCAGATGGCTGTCGATCAGGACGCCGGTGACCCACAGCCCCACTAGCGACGACAGGCCGAACACCAGCAGCATCATGTCCGTGCGGTCGCCCAAGCCGCGCGCCGCCAGGAACGGCGCAATGTAGGTATAGAGAATGTTGTGCGCCAGGACGAACGCGAACACCACGAACAGCACCGCGCGCACGCCCGGCATTGTGAAGACGCGGCGCAGCGGCGCGCGCTTTCCCGAAGCCTGCCCCGCGAAGTCCGGCACCTGGACGCGCACCCACACCATCAGGATCAGCGCCAGCGCGCTCATGATGCCGAAACACCAGCGCCATCCCACCAGATTGCCCAGGAAGGTCCCCGCAGGCACGCCAAGCGACAACGCCAAGGGCGTGCCCACCATGGCGATGGCGATGGCGCGCCCCTTCTGGCGCTCCGGCACCATGCGCGCGGCATAACCCGCGGCCAGCGCCCACAGCAGCCCGGCAGACACGCCAGCAACAAAGCGCGCCGCCATCGTCAGCACGTAGCTGGCGGACACCGTGGTGATGGTGTTGGCGATGACAAAGCCCGCAATCGCGGCCAGCAGCAACGGGCGCCGGCGCACGCCTTGCGTCGCGGCGGTCAAGGGAATCGCGGCCACGAGCGAACCGATCGCGTAGATCGTCACCCACTGTCCGGCCATCGCTTCGGAAATATCCAGTCCCGCGCTGATCTGCGGCAACAGGCCGGCGGGCAGGGCTTCCGTCAGGATCGTGACGAAACCGGCCAACGCCAGGGCCAGTAGTGCTGCAATGGGAAGACGCGCCTCGCGCGCGCCGGGACCGGGGGCCACCGCTTGAAAACCTGCCATGTTCTGCCTTTTGACCGGCCGGCGGCGGGCGGATTGCCCCAACGCCGGCGCGTGTTGTGTGAAGGCAGCCATGTTGGCGGCAGGTGCGGTTCAGGACAATAATGCCGACGTTCAAAACATATCGGACAAATTGTCCTGAATCGTCTCATGGTCGAATCGCTCAGCGCCATTGCCGCCTTCGTGCAGGCCGCGGAAATGCGCAGTTATTCCGAAGCCGCCCGCCATCTGGGCGTGTCGGCCTCGGCCGTGGGCAAGAGCGTCTGCCGGCTGGAAACGCGGTTGGGCGTGCGTCTGCTCCATCGCAGCACGCGCAGCATCACCTTGACCGCCGAAGGCGCCGTTTTCCTGGAACGCTGCCGCCGCATTCTGTGCGAGCTCGAATCCGCCGAACTGGAACTTTCCGAAACCCGCCAGGCGCCGCAAGGCCGATTGCGCATCAGCCTTCCGCTGGTCGGCATGCTGGTCATGCCGGCGTTGACCGCCTTCATGCGCCGCTACCCGGCCATCGAACTGGACGTGGATTTCTCGGATCGTCTGGTGGACGTCATCAACGAAGGATTCGACATCGTGATGCGCACGGGCGAGCCGACGGACTCGCGGCTGGTGTCGCGTCCCGTTGGCAACTATCGCCTGCTGCTCGTCGCGGCGCCCTCCTATCTGGCCAGCCGCGGCGCGCCGCGCAGTCCGGCAGACCTGCAGCATCACGCCTGCCTGCAGCACCGATTTCCCAGCACCGGAAAACTCGAACCGTGGCCGCTGACGCGCGATGCCGGCGCGCCGGAGTGGACGCTGCCCGTGTCGATGGTGTGCAACACGTCCGCGGCCCTCTTGGATGTAGCGGTGGCGGGCCTTGGCATCGCGTGCCTGCCCGACTTTTTGGTGCGGCCTGCCCTGCAGGGCGGCGACCTGGTTTCGGTGCTGGACGGTCATGTCGAACATCAGGGCACGTTCCGCCTTCTGTGGGCGTCCAGCAAGCATCTGGCGCCCAAGTTGCGGGTGTTCATCGACTTCATGGGCGCGGAATTGTTCAAGGATGCCGACGCCGCGACGGTGTGACCTGCCCGGCGTAGGGCATTCGCCGATGGCCGTCGGCTGGTATTTGATGTACATACTTTGTATACATGATCGGACTTGCGTCAGCACGTAGACGATCATCCTTCCTTTCTGCGACCGCCGATGCCCGTCTACGACACCACGCTTGCCTACCCCCGCGACCTCGTCGGCTACGGACGCAATCCCCCTCACGCGCAATGGCCGGTCAACGCGCGGATTGCCGTGCAGTTCGTGCTGAATTACGAAGAAGGCGGCGAGAACAGCGTGCTGCACGGCGACCCCGGCTCCGAGCAGTTCCTGTCCGAGATGTTCAACCCGGCCAGCTATCCGGACCGGCATCTGAGCATGGAAAGCATCTACGAATACGGGTCGCGGGCGGGCGTGTGGCGCATCCTGCGCGAATTCGAAAAGCGGCAACTGCCGCTGACGGTGTTCGGCGTCGGCATGGCTCTGCAACGCCATCCCGATCTGACGGCTGCGTTCGTGGAACTGGGCCACGAAGTCGCCTGCCACGGCTGGCGCTGGATCCATTACCAGGACGAAGACGAAGGCACCGAACGCGAGCACATGCGGCTGGCCATCGACGCCATCACGACGCTGACTGGCGCGCGACCGCTGGGTTGGTACACCGGACGCGACAGTCCGCGCACGCGCAGGCTGGTCGCCGACGACGGCGGATTCGAGTACGACAGCGATTACTACGGCGACGACCTGCCCTTCTGGATGCGGGTGCGCAAATCGGATGGCTCGACCGCGCCGCAGCTCATCGTGCCTTACACGCTGGACTGCAACGACATGCGCTTCGCGCTGCCGCAGGGCTATTCGCACGCCGATCCCTTCTTCCAATACATGAAGGACAGCTTCGATGCGCTCTATGCCGAAGGCAGCGAGGCGCCCAAGATGCTCAGCATCGGCATGCACTGCCGTCTGCTGGGCCGGCCCGGACGCATCGTCGCGCTGCAGCGCTTTCTGGATCACATCGCGCGCCACGACCGCGTCTGGGTCTGCCGCCGGCTGGACATCGCACGTCACTGGAAAGCCACGCATCCCTACACCTCCGACCGTTGAACAGGACGACCATGGCCAACAATCTGAACGATCCGAAAGTCGAGCCGCACCCGCACGAGCGCTTCGGCGAACCCGGAATGGGCAAGGACATCTGGGACTGGCACGAGGCGCTCAGTGCCTACAGCGATCCCGGCTACGCCGAAAAAGGCCAGCTCACGGTCACCTACCTGACCGACGCGCACCGCGCCTGCGCCGCGCGCATCTCGCACTGGATGCAGGACTGCGGCTTTGACGAGATCGGCATCGATGCCGTCGGCAACGTGGTCGGACGCTATCGCGCGGCCCAGGCCGGCGCGCTGGCCCTGATGACGGGCAGCCATTTCGACACGGTGCGCAACGCCGGCAAGTACGACGGCCGGCTCGGCATCTTCGTGCCCATGGCCTGCGTGCGCGCGCTGCACCGCCAGCACCGGCGGCTGCCCTTCGACGTGGAAGTGATCGCCTTCGCCGAAGAAGAAGGTCAGCGCTACCGCGCGACGTTCCTGGGATCGGGCGCCTTGATCGGCGATTTCAAGCCCGAATGGCTGGACCAGAAGGACGCCGACGGCATCACCATGCGCGACGCCATGCTGCACGCCGGCCTGGACATCGACGGCATTGCCGGCCTGCGGCGCGATCCGGCCCGCTATCTGGGCTTTGTCGAGGTCCACATCGAACAAGGCCCCGTGCTGTACGAACTGGGGCTGCCGCTGGGCGTCGTCACGTCGATCAACGGCTGCGTGCGCCATCAGGTGCAGATCCTGGGCCTGGCCAGCCACGCGGGCACCACGCCCATGGACCGCCGCCGCGACGCCGCGGTGGCCGCCGCTGAACTGGCGCTCTTTGTGGAACGGCGAGCCGCCCGCGATGGCGACTCGGTCGGCACGGTGGGCATGTTCGAGGTGCCCAGCGGGTCGATCAACGTCGTGCCGGGCGAGTGCCGATTCAGCCTGGACCTGCGCGCCCCCAGCGATGCGCAGCGCGACGCGCTGGTCGACGACGTGCTGGCCGAGCTGGCCGCCATTTGCCAGCGGCGCGGCCTGCACTACGCGCTGGAAGAAACCATGCGCGCTGCCGCCGCGCCCAGCGATCCGCGCTGGCAGCAGCGCTGGGAACACGCGGTCGGCGCGCTGGGCGTGCCCGTGCACCGCATGCCCAGCGGCGCGGGCCACGACGCCATGAAGCTGCACGAGATCATGCCGCAGGCGATGCTGTTCGTGCGCGGCCAGAACAACGGCATCAGCCACAACCCCCGCGAATCCACCACCAGCGACGACATCGAACTTGCCGCGCAGGCCATGCTGGGCCTGCTCGATGCGCTGGCCAACGAAACCTCGACCTAACGCCATGACCGATTACGCCCGACTCGACGCCTGGGTGGACGCCCATTTCGACGAGGAAGTTCGCTTCCTGCAGGAACTGGTGCGTGTGCCCACCGACACGCCCCCCGGCAACAACGCGCCGCACGCCGTGCGCACCGCGGAACTGCTGCAGGGCTTTGGCCTTGAAGCCGAAGCGCATCCCGTACCCACGCAGGCCGTGCAGGACTACGGCATGCAGTCCATCACCAACCTCATCGTGCGGCGCGAATACGGCGATGAGGGCGATGAGGGCCCGCGCATCGCACTCAATGCCCACGGCGACGTGGTGCCCCCCGGCGACGGCTGGACGCACGACCCGTATGGGGCCGAGATCGACAACGGAAACCTGTACGGCCGCGCGGCAGCAGTCAGCAAGAGCGACTTCGCCAGCTTCACGTTCGCCGTGCGGGCGCTGGAAGCCGTCGCCAAGCCGTCTTTGGGCGCGGTGGAATTGCACTTCACGTATGACGAGGAATTCGGCGGCCTGCTGGGCCCCGGTTGGCTGCTGGCGCAGGGGCTTACACGCCCCGACCTCTTGATCGCGGCGGGCTTCAGCTATGAAGTCGTCACCGCGCACAACGGCTGCCTGCAGATGGAAGTGACGGTGCACGGCAAGATGGCCCACGCCGCCATTCCAAGCAGCGGCGTCGACGCCTTGCAGGGCGCCGTCGCGCTGCTCAATGCCTTGTATGCGCAGAATGCGCAGTACCGCAACATCACGTCGCAGGTTCCGGGCATCTCGCATCCGTACCTGAACGTGGGCCGGATCGAAGGCGGGACCAATACGAACGTGGTGCCGGGCAAGGTCAGCTTCAAGCTGGACCGCCGCATGATCCCGGAAGAAAACGCCGTCGAGGTCGAGGCCGACATCCGGCGCATCATCGAGGAAACCGCGGCGTCATGCCCGGGTATCCGCGTCGACATCAAGCGGCTGCTGCTGGCCAATTCGATGCGCCCGCTGCCCGGCGCGCAGCCGCTGGTGCAGGCCATCCAGAAACACGGCGAGGCCGTGTTCGGCGAACCCATCCCCGCGATGGGCACGCCGCTGTACACCGACGTGCGCCTGTACGCCGAGGCCGGCATCCCAGGCGTGATCTACGGCGCGGGTCCCCGCACGGTGCTGGAGTCGCACGCCAAACGCAACGACGAACGCATCGATCTGGAAGACCTGCGCCGCGCGACGAAAGTGATCGCGCGTACTCTGGCAGATTTACTGCAACCGGGCACGGGTGTCTGACCCCAAAAGAACCGGGCGTCTCAGAAGAACGGTGTCTGACACCCCTGCCACACCCCGGCGCATTGCAGACCGCCTCACTCGGGTGTCAGACACCTTGTATCTTGGCCACTGTAGTGATTAGCTATCGCTACATG
>CBHWAL010000293.1:0-6324 GCA_966111495.1 uncultured Achromobacter sp.
TCCAGCGCGGCATCGCCGGCGCGCGCGAATACGTGGCGGTGGTCGAGTTGGGCAGCCTGTCTGCCGCCGCGGCGCAGCGGGATATGTCGCCCGCCATGGCCGCCAAGCACGTCAAGGGGCTTGAGGAGCGGCTGGGATTGCGGCTGATGAACCGCACGACGCGGCGCCAGAGCCTGACCGAGGCGGGTCAGGCCTACTTCGCACGCTGCAAGACGATCCTGGCCGACATTCGCGACGCAGAGCAGGGCGCCGAAGCGCTGCGCTCGGCGCCGCGCGGCCATCTGCGCATCACATCGTCCGTGTCGTTCGGTTCATTAGCGCTGGCGCCGGCAATCGCCGAATACCTGTCGATCTATCCGGACGTCAGCGTGGAGCTGTCGCTGAGCGACATGGTCGAAGACGTGGTGGCATCGCGTTTCGATGTGGCGCTGCGCATCGGCGAACCCGCGGACTCCGGCCTGGTGGCGCGCCGCATCGGGCTCTATCAGATGATCATCTGCGCGGCGCCGCCGTATCTGGCGCGCTACGGCACGCCGGCCGTGCCCAGCGATCTGGCGCGGCATCAGTGCCTGGATTTCTCGCATTGGAGCCGGCGCACCGGCTGGCGGCTGGGCACGGACGAAGGCGGGGAGATGGGGTATCCGACGGGGCGCTTCGTGTCCAACAACGGGCAGGCGCTCAGGCAGGCCGCGCTGGCGGGCTTTGGCATTGTGCTGCAGCCCGAGTTGCTGCTGGCCGACGACGTGCGCGCAGGCCGCCTGGTGCCCATTCTGCAGCCTTACTGGCCAGTCGCCCGGCCCATCACGCTCTTGTACGCGAAGGACCGCCAGGCTCCGCCCAAACTCACGACATTCGTGGATTTTGTGGTGACGCGCTTTGGGCGGTAGTGGCGGGCTGTAACGGCGGGCTGTAGCGGCGGCTGTCAGGCGCGTCGTCGGTCCACCGCGGTCAAGGAGGTGCCGCTCTTGAGAAGCTGGTAGGTCTGACCTCCCAGCCACGCGACTTTTTCACCGGAACTGGTGCGGCAGACGCAGTGTGTCTTCGGGTCGAAGCGCGGTGTGCCCAGCGCGGAATACGCGCCGGGATCGGAAACGAAACGTTCGATGCGATACAACGTGCCATCCGGCGATGTGGCGAGCACGTCGGTCAATCGTCTTGCGGTGCCGAGCATATTCAATACCTCCATGCGCGGGCCGTCAGGTGTCGGCGCCAAAGTCGTTAGAACAATTCATGGCGTGGGCGCGGGGCAACGCCCTCGCGCGCAGCGCTAATGAAACTGTCCGCCTAACAATGAATCATCGAGTTGTTCCGGCGAAACGCCCAGGGCCTCGGACACGCGGTCAAGAATGACCTGCCGGGGCCGCGGGCGCGGCCGTTCCAATTCAATATAGATGGAGTGATCTACGCCAAGACGAGCAGCCATTTCAGCAGTGCTGATATTCAGATGCTCGCGCCAGGCACGTATCAGGCTCCAATCGTTGCCGGTTTTTAGATTGACTACAGCGGGCGGCAGGCGCGCTTGGGCCCCTGCAAACTTTTTGCGTGAGGGGCTCGGCGCGGATGCCGGCTTTTCATCGCTCGGGGCGGAGACGCTGTGACGCGACTCGCCGCGAGGTGTGGTGTGCGCCGTGACGGCGAGAAAGACGGCACCGCCATTCAACTGGCGGTATTCGTCGTTGCCCACCCAGCACAGCGTTTCGCCGTTGTCGAGCTTGCATTCGCAATCCAGATGGGTGTTGCTGGGCATGCCTTCGAGCAGGGCGATGGTTTCCGTGGTCGTGGCGTGTCGCACCACACGGTGCAAGATACCGTCCGGCGAACGTACGAAGACGTCAGGAAGTCTCCAGGAAAACGGAATGGTCATCTCCACAAGCGAAGCCCATTACACCACTGTCTAGCGCGGTTGTAATGGTGAATTTGGGGGTTTCCCCGCAAGTGTCGCGCGCGTGTCATAGCTATGTGTTTCGGTTACCACGGATCTTCACCAAACCTCGCGGCGGCAAGCAATTTGGGCATCACTTCGGCCGCGGCGCCGCGCAGGTTGTGATGGGCCATTGCATCCAGCGGGGTGGCGGCCGGGTTGACCTGCACGACCGTGGCGCCGCCTGCGATGGCAAGCTGCGGCAGTTCCGCGGCGGGGTACACCAGCGACGAGGTGCCGATACTGAACAGCAGGTCGCATTGCCCCACGGCGTCCGTCGCGTCGCGCCAGGCTTGCGCCGGCAGGCTTTCGCCAAACCACACGACGCCGGGCCGCACCGGCGCACCGCATGCCGTGCACGCAGGCGGCGTGATGCGCCGGCCGGCATCCGGTTCTTGCGGCGTTTCGGCGGCAAAGGCCTGCGGCGCGCCGCAGCGCGAACAGCGCGGCGCATGCAGGCTGCCGTGCAGATGCGTGACGGCGGGGCTGCCCGCGCGCTCGTGCAGATCGTCCACGTTCTGCGTAATGACGGTCAGCGCCGGAACATGGCGGGCGAGGGTGGCGATGGCGTGGTGCGCGGCATTGGGCGCGGCGCGCAGGACCTGCGCGCGCCGCCATTCGTACCAGCCCCAGACCACGTCGGGATGTTCCCGGAAGGCTTCGGGCGTGGCCAGCGCCTGCGCGTCAAAGCGCGACCAAAGCCCGGTCAAGGCATCGCGGAACGTGGCGATGCCGCTTTCCGCGGACACCCCTGCACCCGTGAAGACGACAACGCGGCGCGCGTCGCGCAGCGCCTGCGCCAGTGCGGGCGGAATATCGTGATGCGTGTTTTTCATTTCCAACCTTGCAGACAGTTCGATACGCTGCACGCGCCGGCGAGGACCTGTCAAGCGCGGTTGCGCGGGTCGGTCCGTGCGGGAATCGGCATGCGCGTGCGTCGCCGTCCTGAATCGTGGATACTCTTTTTTCATTCTGGGATTTGATCCCGCTTGGAGACTTGCAATGCCTGAATCGAACATCGACCTGGAACGGCTGCGCCGCTTTATCGCCACCGCTACAAGGCTGGCCACGCCGCAGGCGCTGGACCAGACGCCCGACCTTGAGGCGGCGTTCGCGGACCTGGTGCGCAACGACGATTGGCTGCCCGAAGCCTGTACCGCCCCGCATCCGCAGTTCTATCAACAGTTCCTGCTGCACTGCGATCCCCTGGAGCGTTTCTCGCTGGTGAGCTTTGTGTGGGGACCCGGCCAGTCCACGCCCGTGCACGATCACGAGGTCTGGGGTTACGTGGGCATGCTGCGCGGCTCGGAGATCAATCAGCGGTTCGTGCGCGGCGCTGACGGACGCCTGGCGCCCGCAGGCGAGGCCACGACCCTGCGGCCCGGCGATGTGGAACGCCTGTCTCCGGCCGAGGGCGACATCCATCGGGTTTCCAACGCCTATCCCGACCGGGTCTCGATCAGCGTGCATCTGTATGGCGGCAATATCGGCGCGGTGTCGCGCCATGTTTACGACGCGGACACCGGGATGGCCAAGCCGTTCGTGTCGGGCTATTCGTCCCCCAGCCTGCCCAATCTGTGGGATCGGTCTGCCGCCGTCCGTGCCACGCTGGCCTAGGAGGGGCACTTGCGGCAAATCCGCTGTTCCAGCGCCGCGTCTCGTGCTATGTTCCTGTCCTAAATATTAGGAAAAATGACGAATGGACAAGACGCTGCTTAAAGGGCTCATGGTGCTGGAAGCGGTGACCGATGTGGATAATCCGCCTCGCACCATTGATGCGCTGGCGGCGCGCGTGGGCCTGACCCGCAGCAATACGCATCGCACCTTGCAGACGCTGATCCACGCCGGCTATGTCATCAAGGACGACGACGGCGGCGGTTACCGTGGCGCGGTGCGGCTGTTCGAACTGGCGGCGCGGCAGTTGGCGCAACTTGACGTGCGCAAGCTGGCCGCACCTTACATGCGCACCCTGGCGGACCAGACCGGCGAGACCGTGCACCTGTCGGTGCTTGACGGCTTTGACGTGGTCTATGTGGACAAGATCGACAGCCCGCAGCCCATTCGCGCGTATTCCATGGTGGGCGGCCGCGCGCCTGCCTACGCGGTGGCGACCGGCAAGGCGCTGCTGGCCTACCAGGCCGAAGGCTACGTCGAACGTTACGCCGAGCAGATGGCGCGGCACACGCCGTCCACCATCGTGTCCATGCCGCTTTTAAAAGACGAACTGCGCAAGATCGCGCGGGCCGGCTACGCGGTCAACCGGGGCGAATGGCGGGAAGGGGTGGGCGGGCTGGCCGTGACCGTATTCAACAGCCTGGACCAGCCCGTCGCGGCGGTCGGTATCTCGGGACCGCTGGACCGCCTGAGCGCCGCTAGGATGAAGCAGCTTGCGCCGGATGTGGCGGCCTGTGCGCAGTCCATCTCTCAGGGGATGGGATATCGCCGGGGATTCCTGGATCAGTAATGGGCGCGACGCGCAGCGTGGCCGCAATCCGCTCGGCCTGATCGCGCGCGAGCCGGGCGTTCACGTCCATGGACGTGGTCCAGAAGTACGTGCCGCCCGCCAGACTGCCCAGCACCGAGACGCCCGCCACGATCTGGCCGCCGGCGTTTTTCAAGCAGCCGGTGTCGTAGTCCAGCGCCAGTCCGCCATGCGAATCGGCTTGCGCGTGACCGTCGCGCAGCAGTTGGGACACGAGCGGATCGTCCGTGCGCTGCGCATCGACCGAGAAGCTCGTGGCATTGATCAGATGCTGGCTCAGATGTTCGATCTGGCCGCCCGCCGTGCGCAATCGCGTGCGGAACAGACCAGTGACCGAATCGTGATTGCAACCGGCAAAGCCGGCGGCAACGCGAAGCTGGTTCGTGCCGAACAAGGCCTGCAATTTCAGGGCGTTGCGCATCGGGAAGGTTGCACGGCGCGCCATCCAGATTGATCGCCATTGCGACTGGAAGCGGCGCCGTTCGGTGTCCGGCAGCAGATGCCAGATCTGGTCCACCGCCGCATTGGTGGCGGCGGCCACCGCCTGCCATGGACGCGGCGCCGCCGACGACCGGCGGATTTCATCGTCAAGCGCGGCTTGCGCACCGCCTTCCATTCCACGCACATCGTCGTCGTCCAGCGACCCTTGCAGCGCCAGCACTTCGTCCTGCAGGGCCTGCCAGATGGTGTCCAGCGTCAGCGTGCCGCCGTGCCGGGCGGCCAGCCGAAGGACGCCGTCGCGGCTCAGGTGTTGCAGCGCGCTGGGCGCGCGGTTGTGCGGGCTGCGCACCGACGGCAGCCGGCCATTACGCGACACGCACAGAATGGGGCCGTGGTGTCCGGCCTGCTGCAGCGCGGCCACGGCGTCCACGGCGCTCAGGCTGGTGCCGACGATGCACACGGAGGCATCGGGTGCGATGGCGTGCGTCAGCGACGACACCGGATACGGGCTGTTGAAGTAACCCGCCACGCCTTCGAGCGCGGGGAACGCCTGCGACGGCAGATTGCCGTTGCACAGCACGACGTGGCGCGCGGCGAGCGGCGCACCGTGATCGGGCTGGACGAGCACGCGGCCGTCGGGCTGCGGGGTTACGCGGTGCACGCGGCTGGGCACGTGTGCAAGCGTCACGCCCAGCGACTCGGCAAGCCGGCGGCAGCGCGCGTAGACCGCGCGCAGGTAGGCGCCGAACAGCGGGCGCGGCAGGAAATCGGCGGGGTCGATCGCGGTGACCCCGTAGCCTTGCAGCCAGTTGGCATCCTGTTCGCGCAGCCAGTCGACAAAGTCCAGCCGATGGTCGGCGCGCGCGGACATGTTTCCGGCTGGAATGTTGAGCAGGTTGCTGCGCAGGTCGTCCTGGTAGGCATCGCCAGGACCGGGGGCGGCCTGAGGTTCGAAGAGATGGATCGTTGGCGGGCGAATGATTGGGGCAGCCTGCAGCGCCAGCAGGAACTGATAGAGGAAGCTGACGCCAACCGACCCGCCGCCCGCGATGGCCAGGTCGGTCGCGGCCAGCGGGGCCGATGCGGGGCCGCGCGTCATTTGGCCGCCGACAGACGCACCACGTCGGCCCAGCGCGCGACTTCCTGCTTGAGCATCCGGCTGGTGTCGGCAGGCGAGGTGGCAATGGCGTCGGCGCCGAGTTTCAGGGCAGCTTGCTGCACGGATTCCATTGCCGCGGCCTTTTGCATGCCGTCCGACAGCTTGTCCACGACCGCGGGCGGCGTGCCGGCTGGCGCGAGCAGGGCATACGTGGTGGCGACCGAATAATCCTTCACGCCCTGTTCCGCCAACGTCGGCAGGTCGGGCAGCGCGGTGGCGCGCTTGGCCGTCGTGACGCCCAGCAGGCGGATCTTGCCGCTGGCAACCTGCGGCAGCAGCGCGGGCAGCGTTTCGATGACCATGTCGATCTGCCCGCCCAGA
>CBHWAL010000294.1:0-6299 GCA_966111495.1 uncultured Achromobacter sp.
GGTCGCGGCCGTTATCCGTCTCGTTCACCACGACGGACATGCGGCGGCGCGAGAAGTCGAACGGAATCTCGTCGATCTTGCGGTAGCGGCCCGCCAGATCCAGGCTGCGCGCGACCTCGGCATGCTCCAGCACCGCCACGTCCAGCAGGTTCTTCAGGCCTGTCTGGTAGTAGCTGTTCAGGTACGCGTACGCAAGCACGTCGTCGCTGGCCGCGCCATAGACGTCGGTATGGCGCTCGAGCACGATGCGGTCCTGCGTCAGCGTGCCGGTCTTGTCGGTGCACAGCACGTTCATGGCGCCCAGGTTCTGAATCGCATCCAGGCGCTTGACCACGACCTTGCGGCGCGACATGCGCACGGCGCCCTTGGCAAGCGTCGCGGTAACGATCATGGGCAGCATTTCGGGCGTCAGTCCCACCGCGATGGCCAGCGCAAACAGCAGCGCCTCCAGCCAGTCGCCCTTGGTGAAACCGTTGATCAGCATCACCACCGGCGCCATGACGAGCATGAAGCGGATCAGGATCCAGCTCACACGGTTGATGCCCTGCTGGAACTGCGTGGGCGCGCGCGAGGTCTGCGTAACGCGGCCCGCCAGCTGGCCGAAGTACGTATCCGAGCCAGTGGCTACCACCAGCGCGCTGCCCGCCCCGCTGACCACATTGGTGCCCATGAAGGCCATGTTTTCCAGCTCGAGCGCGTTGGCCGATTGCTCGCGTGGGGCCATGTGCTTTTCGACGGGCAGCGATTCGCCGGTCAGGGCGGCCTGCGCAACGAAAAGGTCCTTGGCGTTGAGGATGCGGCAGTCGGCGGGGACCATGTCGCCCGCGGACAGCAGCACCATGTCGCCGGGCACCAGGTCGGCCAGGGGCACTTCGCGCTGTTGCGAGCCGGTGGCATGCAGCGCGGCGCCGAAGAAGCGGCGGCCATTGCCCGCGTCCGGCGATCCGGCGGCCGGCGATGCGGCGGCCGGCGGTCCGGCGTCGCTGCGCAGCACCGTCGCGGTATTGCGCACCATCGCCTTCAGGGCTTCGGCGGCGCGGTTCGAGCGCTGCTCCTGCACGAAACGCAGCACGGTCGAGATCACCACCATCGAGCCGATGATCGCGACCGCCGTCCAGGACTGTTCCTCGGGCGCGGCCATGCGCACGTCGGTCAGCCACGACAGCACTGCCAGTGCGGTCAGCAGCAGATTGAACGGATTGCGGTAGGACAGCCACAGGTGAGCCGGCCAGGAAAGCGGCTTTTCGTGGTCGACCTCGTTGGCGCCGTGGCGTTCGCGCGCGGCCAGCGCCTGGGCGTCGGACAGGCCGCCCCAGCCGCTGCCGAACCGCTCGAACAGGGAATCAAAGCCGAGCCGGGACGTCTCGACCATGCGCTGGCTGGCGCGGCGGGCGGCCTCGGACGATGCGGCGGCGTGATCCCCGCCTTGCTCGAGGATGGGGGCGCGGCGAAAGTGCCGGCCGGTGCGGCGCAGACGCGCGGCGGAAGAAAAAAAGGACTTCAGGAAAGCAAACATGGGAGTGCTCCGCATTTTTTAATGTTGTTGCGGGAGACACGGACGACCCTGCCGATGGCGGCCGAGCGCGGGCAGCAGCGGGCCGCAGCGTTTCCAAGGAAATGCCGTGAGGCCGCCGCAAACGGGCGTGCGCAGGCGCCGGGGCAATGTTGCCGGTGTCCGGATCGCGTCTATGGCGCGCCGGGTGCGGAAAACGGAAAGGGAGCGGGCGGTGGAATCGGGACCGGGCGCCGGGGCGCGCGAGGCGCGTGCTGGGCCGGGGATTCCAGGCTGCGGGTTCCGTACGGACCGGGATGACTATCCGGCCAGTCGGCTCGCAGGGAGATGACGGGTCAGATAGGCATGCCGGAACCGCGCACAGGGCGCAATCGAGGCTCTGGGTCTAAGGCGCTAGGCATGATTTCTCCTGGGTAAATGAAAGGCGCGATCAGGCCATTGCGGCCTGCGCGCCGAAATGCACGTGGCGAACAGAAGGGTTGGCGCTCAGGCGGCGAGCTTGCGTCATCAGTTCGGCCCGCAGTTCCGGCGGGCAATTGACGGTGATGCAAGCCGACGCGAGATCCGGATCCTGGCCTTGGTCGATCTGCACTTGCGCGACATCCAGGCCGGCGGCGCTGAAGTCCAGGCAGATCTGCTTGCGCAAGGCGCCGAGCTCACCGCGAGGACAGATCACCGTCAGCCGGGATGTGCCGCGACGGCGGCCCAGGGCGGTGGCACGGTCCACGCCAGCGCGGCGCAGGAACAAGTCGAAGAAACGCATAACGACCTCCATGACAAGAAGGCGGAGCGTGATCGCGAACACGAGCGCAGCCGGACAACGCCCTTGCGGCGGGCACGACGAACGTGCACGAACGCTGGCGCTGCGACTAGCGGCGGTTCTGGCGGTTTATGTCGGGGGGAGTCCCGGCAGGCCGAAGGCCTGCACTATCGGCCGGGCTGATGCCTGGCACTTGGGATACACCGCAACCTGAATGACAGGATGCGGCAGACGGAGTTCTGCGTGGATCCTGTCAGACAGCGACGTCGATGCAAGATCGACAACTTTCGCCGGAATCGGTATTCACGAAGACTGCTCCTGGGATGGAAAACACCGCGAGTTTACGCGGGTTTGTACTGATGGACAAGGGTTGTGCGCATTTTTGACGCACAAATGCTGCAAAGCCGGACAGGCGCGGGCAGCCTGTCCGGCGGACGCGTTCAAGCGTAGAAATGCCAGCCCAGATAGCCGGCGAAGAGCGCATACAGCCCGCCCACCGCCGACAGTGCCGGCACGCTCATGGCGGCACGGCGAAAGCGCATCCACAAGAGGCCGATGGACACCATGGTGAACAGGCCAGCCGCGAGCAACGGCGCGTCCAGCACCCACGGCGTCATGAAGATGCCAAGCGCGCTGGGGATGGTGGCCTGGATCATCATGGCGCCCGAGATGTTGGCGAGCGCCAGGCGCTCCTTGCCCTGCCGCACCCAGATCAGCGCGTTCATGATTTCCGGCAATTCGGTTGCCACCGGCGCCAGCAGCAGCGCGGCCACGTGGGGCGACGCGCCCATCGCGATGCCTAGCAGTTCGATCTGGTTCACGAAGACGTGCGACGCGCCGGCGATCACCACCAGCGCCATGATGGTCTGCGTGGCGGCCCAGAACATGGTGGGGTTCTCGTCGCGCGGACGCAGCTTGAGCGGCTCGAGGTCTTCGCAATCAATGCTTTCCTCGTCGTTGCTCAGCTCGCGCTTGATGTAGAGCCCGTAGGTGGCCAGGAACACGAAACCCAGCCACGGCTTCCACGCGAAGGCCAGCAGCCCCAGGCCTACCTTGAAGATGAAGATGCCCATGAACCAGGCCTGGTCGCGGGCCAGCCGGCGCTGGTCCGCGTTGATACAGTCGGCCTGCGCGGGCTGGCCGCGGCGCGCGCGCCACAGAGCCAGACCGACCACCGCGTAGGCCAGCGTGGCGAGCACGAGAGGACCGCCCATCGCGGCGCCGACGCCGATGTCTTTCTGCTCGGGGGTATCGCCGAAGACAACGGCCATGAACGTGACGGCGCTTTCCGGCAGCGCGGTGCCGAAGGCCGCCAGCACGGTGCCGGTGGCGGTCGCGCCCAATTGGAAGCGATGGCCGACCCACTCGACGCCATTGACGAAGAACTCGCACGCGACGTAGATCACTGCCGCGGACAGGAAGAACAGAAACAGGGTGAGCAACATGGGAATGCGGCCGGACGAGCAGATACCATTGGCGCGACGCAGCGGCTCGCCCGGCCAAGGGTGAACGCTACGCGGCCAAAGGTCTCGCCTGGCTGATCCACGCGGCGGCAAGCCGGACGTGGGTGCCGTCAGCGCCATGGGGTTCTAGCGGCTGCTCCGCAGCACTGAACCACCAAGTCTGTTGACGCTGACTCCTTTAGGGGAAAAGGATGGCTACTCCCCAATGACAGAGCGGCGATTGTAGCAGCGGTTCGCGCGCCGTCCAGTCATCGCCGCGCCGCCAATGCGGATTTGCCGCCGGGGTGTTGCATTCGCGGGATGGCGGGTAAAGTAGGCCCCATCTTCCGCCTTTGCCGGGGCTGCCCGCTCCGGTCTACCCGCCATGAGCCTGCCTCCCGACGACATCGCCCCTTTCGCCGCGCGGCGCCAGCGCCTGATGGAGCGCATGCGCGCGGAAGGAGGCGGCATCGCGATCCTGGCGACGGCGCAAGAGGCCATCCGCAACCGCGACGCGGAGTACCCCTACCGGCATGACAGCGACTTCTTCTACCTGACCGGCTTCACCGAACCGGACGCGTGGCTGGTGCTGGTTGCCGGCGCCACGGACCGGGCCGTGCTGTTCTGCCGGCCGCGTCATGTCGAGCACGAACTCTGGGAAGGCAAGCGCTTCGGCCCCGAGGCGGCCGCGGCCTACTTCGGCTTCGACGACGCCCACCCCATCGACGCGCTGGACGAACTGGTGCCCGCGCTGATGCTGGACCACCCCACGCTGTACGCGCCGCTCGCCGGTGACAAACGCACGGACGGCCGCCTGCGCCGCTGGCTGGCCGCTGCGCAGGAAAAGAGCCGCGGCGGACACACGCCGCCGACCCGGCAGCAGGACGTGCGTCCGCTGCTGGCCGGCATGCGGCTGATCAAGGACGCCTCTGAGATCGCGGCGATGCGGCGCGCGGCCAAGATATCGGCGGGCGCGCACGCGCGTGCCATGCGCGTTGCGCGGCCCGGCATGCGCGAATACGAGATCGAGGCCGAGCTGCTCTATGAGTTCCGCCGCCATGGCGCGCAGTCAGTGGCGTACAACAGCATCGTCGCGGCGGGCGCGAACGCCTGTGTCCTGCACTATCCGGCCGGCGAGGCGGTGCTGCGCGACGGCGACCTGGTGCTGGTCGATGCGGGCTGCGAGGTCGACAGCTATGCCAGCGACATTACGCGCACGTTTCCGGTGAACGGCCGCTACAGCGGCCCGCAGCGCGCGCTTTACGACCTGACCGTGGCGGCGCAGGATGCGGCCGCCCAGGCCACCGCGCCGGGCCGCGGTTTCAACGACGCGCACGAGGCCGCCCTGCGCGTCCTGGCGCAGGGCATGCTGGACCTGAAACTCTTGAAGGGGTCGCTGGACGGCGTGCTGGAATCGGGTGACTACAGCCGCTTCTACATGCACCGGACCGGCCACTGGCTGGGGCTGGACGTCCATGATGTGGGCGACTACCGCGAGCCGGGTACGGCAGCCGGCGCGGAGCGGCCGTGGCGCACGCTGGAAACCGGGATGATGCTGACCATCGAACCGGGCATCTACGTGCGCCCGGCGGACGACGTGCCCGAGGCCTATTGGAATATCGGCATCCGCACCGAGGACGATGCGCTGGTCACGGACGAAGGCTGCGAACTGATCACCCGCGGCGTCCCGGTGCAGGCCACCGAGATCGAAGCGCTGATGCGCGAATAGCGCGGCAGGGCCAGGCTTACAGCACGTAGCCGTCGAGCCAGCCCATCGCCACCCATACGTAGACCACGACCATGGCGATGGCGAAAATGGTGACGATGGCGCCGACCAGGCAGGCCAGGATCGCAACCAGCACCGGCCCCCAGCCTGTCGATGACACCTTGCCCAGCCCCGGGTTGCAGAGCCGGTCGAATTTTTCGTCCGGCATCAGCGAGTAGACCGCGCTTTCGATGAAGCCGTCGATCATCGGGATGAAGAGCAGAAAGAACGCGGGATTGTCGTACCAGACCGGATAGAAGCGGAACGCGCAGAACAGGCACACGGCGGCGAACGCGGTCACCAGCCAGGCGTGACGCCGGCCCAGATACCACCAGTGCGCGCCGAAGGCGCCGAACAGGCAGGCCAGCAGCCCCACCGCGACCTTGCTGCGGGGGCGGCGGGCGGAAACGGCGGAAAGCGAAGAGGAAGCCTGGGCCTGCGTCATGTCAATCAACCGGTAAGGGAGCCGTGGCGCCGGGCTGCGGCGGCTGCCGCGATTGTAGTGGACGGGTAAAATCCGGGCATGACTTCCTCCGCCTACGACATTGCGATTCTTGGCGCCGGCCCCGTGGGCCGCGTATTGGCCCTGATGCTGGCGCGCGTGGCGCCGGACCCGGCGCGCATCGCTCTGCTCGCGGGCAGCGCGCCAGCCGCCGTCACGCCGGCCGCGGCCGTTCCTGCCGCGGATCCGCGCGTGCTGGCCATGAACCACGGCAGCCGGGTGCTGCTGGAGTCGCTGCATGCCTGGCCAGAGCGCTCG
This sequence comes from uncultured Achromobacter sp., assembly GCA_966111495.1. Taxonomy (GTDB): domain Bacteria; phylum Pseudomonadota; class Gammaproteobacteria; order Burkholderiales; family Burkholderiaceae_B; genus Achromobacter. The sequence goes on from CBHWAL010000294.1 coordinate 6,241, forward strand.
GCCGACATCCGCAACATCCATGTGTCGCAGCGGGGCCGGCTGGGCCGCACGCTGATCCA
>CBHWAL010000295.1:0-6261 GCA_966111495.1 uncultured Achromobacter sp.
GTTCCTGTCGGCGATGGCGCCCAACTGGAACATCAGCCTGTTCCATTACCGGAACCAGGGCACGGACTTCAGCTCGGCGCTGGTGGGCATTCAGGCGCCGGTGGCGGATGATGCGGCGCTGGATGGCTTCTTGCGGCAGCTCGGTTATGCGCATGCCGAGGAGACGGAGAACGAGGCTTACCGCCAGTTCCTGATTTGAATGTCCGGGGGGGCGTGCAGGCGGACTATCGGCTGGGCTTCTAAGCGGGCGTCCAACCCGCTGTCTACCCGGGCGCTAATCAAGCGCTAATCAGGGGTCTAACTGGCTGTTCCGCCGCCTTTGCAGCCCGACTTGCGCGGCAATTCCGCGCCCGGTTTCAAGCGCAGCGCCGCGCGGCCCTGCGTCTGGGTCAGTTCCAATGCGCTTGCGCGCCAGGCCGGTACGTCGTCGAACGCGATGCCGGGCGACGCGCTGGACGCGGCCTTTGTGTCGGGCCGTTCGAATTGCAGGGCTGGCAGACCCAAGCACGTGTCGTCGAAATCCAGCCGCGCCAGCTCGCGCCCATCGCTCAGGCGTACGGCCCGAAACGCCAGCGGCGCATCCACGAATTTGGTGACTTCGGGCACGTATTGCAGGTCGCCGTGCGCGTCCTTCACGCGGGTGGCCGGCTGCAGCACGACGACGTTCCGGCCTGGGGGGATCGCCAGATAGGCCACGTCGCCGGAGACGTCCAGCAGTTTCCCAGGGCCGAGGTTCAGCGCCTTGAGCGGCGCATGGCGGATCATCACGGTTTCGTTCCAGGCCGAGTTCACGCGCGTCCAGCCTGGCAGGCGGGCGTCTTCGAAACGCGTGGTGTGGATGCGGTCGCGGTCCGGCTTATCGGACAGGGCCAGGCGCTGAACGCGCAGTGCGCCGTTCACGACCTGCAGATGCGCGAGCACGGTGCTGGCGCTGGAACTGGTGAAAAACGCCAGAACTGCGTCGGTTTCCAGGACGGCGACCGGGCCGGGGCAGAAGAATGCGCGGGATTGCGGCGCTTTGCTGCCGGGATAGAGCAGTGCGCCGACGTCGGTGCCGCACAGTGGTTTTCCCTGGAAGGTGATGGTGGTGGCGCGGGTGGTCTGGCGCTGACCGGTGTTCCAGTCGCTGCGGCTGCCGGTCGCCACGTCGACGACGAGGCCGTGATTGTTGTAGACCACGGCGGCGCCGGATGGCGCGGCAAACAGGCTGAGCAGAAACGCGATGGCGCGGCGGCTCGACATGGCGGACTCCCTGAATGGCACAAAGGGTGACTATATACCGGTGCGTCTGCGCCGGGTGTCTGACACCGATGATGAAGGCCGGTGCACGTTCGCCCGGTGTCTGACACCCGGCTGAGACGGTCTGCACCTTGCGGGGCTGCGGCAAGGGTGTCAGACACCTACGATGCTGAGACGGGTGTCGGACACCTCAAGATGCTGAGCGTTCGGCCAGTCCGTCGACGTGGATCTGCGCCTGGCCCTGCGGGCAATGTTCGACGCGCGCCCGGACGCGGTACACGCGGCGCAGGGTGTCGGGGGTCACCACATCGCCCGGCAGGCCCTCGGCTTCGATCGCGCCTGCGTGCAGCAGCAACGCATGGTCGGCGTGGCGCAGCGCGATGTTCAGGTCGTGCAGCACCACCAGCGTGATCAGGCGGTGCAGGCGCGTCTGGCGGCGCAGCACATCCATGACGTGGAATTGGTAATTCAGGTCCAGCGCGGACAGCGGTTCATCGAGCAGCAGCAGGCGCGGACGCCGGACCAGCGCCTGGGCCAGCGAGGCCAACTGCTTCTGTCCGCCGGACAGTTCGTCCAGGTGGCGGCTGGCGAGCGGTGCGATGCCCAGCTCGTTGATGACCGCCATGGCGTTTTCCATCAGCGCATGGCCGGGTTGTCCGTGCCGGCCGGAGCGCGCCGCCACCAGCACGGATTCGAAGACGGTCATGTGCACGCCCTTAGGCAGGGCCTGCGGCATGTACATGGCGCATTCGGCGCGGCGGGCCGGGCTGGCGTTTGCCAGGTCCTCGCCGTCCAGCCAGATGGCGCCTTGCATCACCGGATGCAGCCCGGCCAGCGTCTTGAGCAGCGTCGATTTACCGCTGCCGTTCGGCCCCAGCAGCGCGGTGACGGCGCCTTCGGGCATGGGGCCGGCGCTGGCGTTGCGCAGCACCGCGCGGCCGCCGTAGCCGGCGGACAGCGCCTGGATGCGTAGCTGCGTCATTGTCAGGGTTGCAGCACCAGCGTGCCGCGCATGTGTTGCGCGTGCGCGGGGAACGAGCAGTAGTAGGTGTACGACTGGCCGGCGCGCAGGCGGCTGACGGGGAAGGTGACGGTGGCCGTCTCGCCGCCGCCCAGCATGGGCGTCTTGGCCAGGATGCGGCCGTCGCCAGGCTTCAGGAAGTCGCTGCTTGCGCCGGCCTTGATGCCGTCGACCATTACGGCGTCGATGTCTTCCGTCTTGGTCAGCACCCAGTTGTGGCCGGCCTTATCCTTGCTGTTCTTGCCCGTGTGGATCAGACGCACGGTGAATTCCTGGCAAGTCGCGGGCACGACGATGTGGTCGGGGCCGAACTGCTTGCCGGGACGGCCTTCGACGTCGATGGAGCAAGCGGGGGCGGCATGGGCGGTGCCGGCGATCGTCAGGGCCGCGAGCGTGAGCGTCAGGCGGAATTTCATCGGGGTGTCTCCGTGTTGCGGTTGTGCCGTCAGGCGCGCTTGAGGGCGCGCACGACGATGGTGAGAAAGAAGGGGATGCCGACCAGCGAGGTCACGATGCCGACCGGGATGAGCGCGCCGGGCAGCACGGTCTTGGACGCCACGGACGCCAGCGACAGGATCAGCGCGCCGGCCAGCGCGCTGCCCGGCAGGTAGTAGCGGTGGTCTTCGCCCAAGAGCAGCCGGGCGATGTGCGGCGCGACCAGGCCGACGAAGCCGATCGTGCCGACGAACGACACGGCCAGCGCCGCCAGCGCGCTGACGCGCAGCAGACTGACGAGGCGCAGCCGCTTGACGTCGATGCCGAAGCTGGCCGCGCGTTCCTCGCCCAGCCGCACGGCGGTGAGCTTCCAGGCGTCTCGCATCGAAAACGGAATGGCCAGGACCAGCGCCGCCGCCATGACCCCGACGGTGGTCCAGGTGGCGCGAGCCAGGCTGCCCATGGTCCAGAAGACGATGCCCTGCAGGGCCTCTTCGCTGGCGACGAACTGCAGCAGCATCACCAGCGCCTGGAACGAATACACCAGCGCGATGCCGAACAGCACCACGCCCAGCGTCGAGCCTCCGCGCCAGCGCGCCACACGTTCCAGCACCAGCACGGATAGCAGGGTGCACGCGAAGGCCGATACGGAAACGGTCATTCCGGCCGGCAGCGCGGGCAGATGCCAATCCAGCGTGATGGCAAGCGACGCGCCGAACGCCGCCGCGGCAGAGACGCCCAGCGTGTAGGGACTGGCGAGCGGATTGTCCAGCATGGTCTGCATCTCGGCGCCGCCCAGGCCCAGGGCCACGCCGACCAGCAACGCCATCAATGCATAGGGCAACCGAAATTGCCAGACGATGACGCGCGTGCCGGTGTCTGACACCTCGGGGTGCAGCAGCGTGCGCAGCAGCTCATGCAAGGACAGCGACGCCGGCCCGCTCGCGATGTCGGCCAGCAGGCTGGCCACGATGGCCAGCACCAGCACGGCGGTCAGCAGCACGCGCTTGCGCACCGCGTGCCGGTACGCGGCGATGGGATCGTCGGAAATAGACGACGCGGGCGATGCGGCGGCGGGGGCGAAACCGGTCATGGCGGGGCTAGTTCTTCTGCGCGGCCGGGGAGGTCCAGAAGGCGCCCGCGCTGTCCAGGTCCAGGAACTGGCCGTACAGCGCGTCCAGCGTGCCTTGCGGATCCAGCGCGGCGGCGCGTTCGGGGTACAGCCACTTCGCCATCGCCTCGATGGCGGCAACGTTGTAGGGCGAGTTGTAGAACGCGTGCCAGATGCCGAAGGCGCGGTGCTGCTTCACGGCGTCGAGGTCGCGGATGCCGTCGCGGTCCAGCAGCGTGGCCAGGCTGTCGGCGGATACCATCGGATCGGCGCCGGGACCGGCCAAGAGGCCCGGGCGGCCAGGTTCAGAGCGGCTGCCCGTGGCGATATAGACATCGGGCTTGGCGTCGATGACGAATTCCAGGCTCACGCCGCCGATCGCGCCGGGCAGCACGGGTGCCGCTACATTCACGCCGCCCGCGGCTTCCAGCAGATCGCCGAAGCTGCCGTTGCCCGTGGTGTGGCAGCAGGCGGGCCAAACGCCCGCCAGCATTTCCACGAAGACGCGCGGCCGCTGCGCGGGCGGCACGGGTTCCACCACCTTGCGCACGCGGGCAAGGTGGTCTTCGTAGAAGGCGATATAGGCTTCGGCTTCGGCTTCGCGATCAAGCGCCTGGCCCAGGATGCGCATGCTGGGCACCGTATTGCGTACGGGGTGCTGGCGGAAGTCGATGAAGACGATCGGGATGCCGGCTTCCTGCAACGCCGGGATCATCGGGTTGTTCCGGCCAGGGCCATGGCCGCTGACACTGAAGATCGCCACGTCGGGCCGCAGCGAGACGATCTTTTCGGGGCTGACGCTGGCTTCCGACGTCTTGCCGATCAGGGGCACGTCGGCCGCTTTCGGAAAGCGCGTGACGAGCTGGTTCCAGGAGTACGGATCCTGCTGCTTCAGCTCGCCTTGCCAGCCGACCACGCGCGCCACCGGATCGTGGCGGTCCAGCAGCGCCATTGCAAACGCGAAGCGGCCTTCGCCAAGCAGGATGCGCTGCGGATGGTCGGGCACCGTCACGACGCGGCCGGCCAGGTCGGTGACCTCGCGGGCTTGGGCGCCGGGCAGGGCGCAAAACATTGCGGTGGCGGTCACGGCCGCACGGAAGAGGGCAATCGGTCGCATGGCGAATCCTTCTGGGGCGTCAGCCGCGGGGTGCAGGTAACGCGAACCATTCTTATCGCCGGGCAGTGTCCGACAACCCTCCTCAAGAATTCGTTAAGACGCGCCGCGCCTGTGGCGCTGGCGCCGCACTTACCGCGCACGCGTCCACCCGCCCCTACAATGTGAGATTGATTGTTATTCGCCGAGCGGTCCCGCCATGCGCGTTCTCGTCATCGAAGACGACCCCGACATTCTTGCCAACATCACCCATCACCTGACGCGGCGCGGCTATATCGTCGATTGCGCCGAAGACGGCCAGCGCGGTTACGCGATGGCGGCGTCGGGCGAGTTCGATCTGATCGTGCTGGACCTGATGCTGCCGCGGCTGGACGGCTACGAGCTGTGCCGCCGGCTGCGCACCGAGGCCGCGTGCAATACCCCCGTGATCATGGTCACGGCCCGTGACACGCTGGACAACCGCCTCACGGGGTTCGACGCGGGCGCTGACGACTACCTAGTCAAACCCTTTGCGCTGGCCGAACTGGCCGCGCGGGTCAAGGCGCTGCTGCATCGGGCCAGCGGGGCGAGCGCGGCCCGTGTGCTGCGCGTGGGCGACCTGACGCTGGACACCGGCACGTTGGCGCTTGCGCGGGCGGGCCAGGCGCTGCGCCTGCCGCCGTCCCCGCTGCAATTGCTGACCTTGCTGATGCGCGCCAGCCCGGCGGTGGTCCATCGCGCGCGGTTGGAGGAAGCGCTGTGGCGCGACTCGCCGCCGGACAGCGACAGCCTGCGCACCCACATCCACCAGATACGCCATGTGGTCGACAAGCCCTATGACACGCCGCTGCTGCACACGGTGCATGGCATCGGCTACCAGTTGCGTGCCGCAAGCGATGACTAGCCGCGGCAGGCGCGCGGCGCGGCGCGGGCTGGCGCGCCACCTTGTGCTGACGTATGTGGCGCTGGCGCTGCTGGTGGCGGGCCTGTTGACCTGGCTGTCGGTGTGGAGCGTCGGCAAGCTGGAGGCGCATCTGCAGCGCATCGACATGGGCATGGCGGTGGAGCGGGTGCGGGGCGATTTTCTGGCCGGTATCGACCCGGGCCGGCCCAACCGCTTCTTTCATGGCGATCCGGCAAGCAGGGCGTTTCCCGACTGGCTGCGGCCTTTGACACCGGGTTTTCACAAGATCGAGCGCAACGATCGCGTGTGGCACGTGATGGTCGACGACTTCAAGGGCCAGCGCTACATGCTGCTGCGCGACTACACCGAGTACGAGCAGAACCAGTCGGCCTCGCATTGGACCGCGGTGACGGGACTGGCGGCCAGTCTGGCGCTGGCGTTCGTCCTGGGCATTCTGG
>CBHWAL010000296.1:0-6256 GCA_966111495.1 uncultured Achromobacter sp.
CGCGGGCTGTGGATCGGCTGGATCATCACCCCCTACATCCTGGGCGGCCTGCTGTTCTGGCAGATGGCGGCGCAGAGCCGCACGCCCGCTGACACGGCTCGCAACGCGCCGCATCTGCCCCTCGATCCGCTCGCGAGCCGCCGGCTGCTGTTCTTTGCCTGTTTCCTGGTCGGCCCGTTCGCGGAGTCCGCGACCGGATTCGGCGTGGGCATGCTGGGCACCGTGATGCTGATCCGCCCGCTCGGCCTGAAACCGCGCGAGGTCATGGTGTTTGCGCTGCTCAGCCAGACGTTGATCCCGTGGGGCGCGATGGGCAGCGGCACGCTGCTGGCCTCGGCGTATGCGCGTGTGCCGCCCGCGCAGCTAGCGTTGTACAGCATGGCGCCGGTGGCGCTGCTGATGGGCGTCTGGATGGCGCTATATTGGCGCACTGCCGTACGCGCCGGGTTGGCCGCGCCTGCCGCCGAGCTGGCACGCGAAGCCGGCTGGATGGCGGCGAGCCTGGCCCTGCTGGGCGCGGCAACCGCACTGCTGGGGCCCGAAACGGCTTTGCTTGCGGCGTACGGCCCGCTGATCGTGCTGCGCTTCCTGGCGGACCGCCGGCCCGACCGCGGCCAAGCGTTGCAAGCCGCGCGGCGCGCCCTGCCCTACATCGCGCTCATCGCATGGCTGGTGGCCACGCGGCTGGTGCCGGGCCTGAACCGCGGCCTTGCTGGCGTGGCGGATTTCAAGCCCTATGCGGACCTGCCGGCCTGGATGCCTTTTCTGCATGCCGGAAGCTGGCTGATCGCAGGCGCCGTGGCCATGGCCGCCTGGCAGCGCCATCCGGGTGCGCTGCGGGCCCAGGCGCGCGCCGCGTGGATGACAGGACGTCATGCCGTCATGTCCGTCTTTCTGTTCGCAATGATGGCCGAGGTGCTGGCGGGCGCGGGGATTTCCAGGGCCTACGCCGATGGATTATTCTCGAGCCTGCGCGACTGGACTATCCTGATCACGCCGCTTCTGGCCGGCGCGTTCGGCATTCTGGCCAACAGCGGCAACGCCCCGAACAGCCTGTTCATGCCTTCCCAGCTATCATTAGCGCTTCAGGCCGGTCTGAACGTGCCCGCAGCCGCCGCGTTGCTGCACGTCTCAGGCACGTCGATGGGGATTTTTTCGCCGGTCCGGATGTCGATTGCAGCCGGTTTGGCGCATGGACGGGGGCAGGAACGCGGCGTGTATGTTCTACTACTGCCGTTTGCCCTGGCCGCGTTCGGCATTTTGCTGTCGCTGGCGCTGCTCGTGGTCATCTCAGGGTAGCGGTTTTCACGGCACAGCGGATACGCTCGCCGCCTCAACCTTTTTTTTGTGTAGCACATGGGACTAGAACAATTAGCCGCGATCCGGGAATTGCTGATCAAGCAGTCGCCTGACAAGGCAGGCTCCAAGAACGAATCGCGTCCGCAAGGCACGGACAAGCCCCGCCGCCCGCAAGGCGCCGCGAAGGGTCCGCGCCCGCAGACCGGCGACAAGCCAAAGCGCGCGCAAGGCGGCGACAAGGGCCAGCGCGCGCCCCGTCCCGAAAAGCGCGAGACGCCGGTCGATCCCGTGGTCGTCGCCATTTCGCGCCTGCAGCGTCACTTTCCCAAGGCCTTCCCCAAGAACCCGGCCCCCAAGATGCCCCTCAAGCTGGGCGTGCTGGCGGACCTGGCGCAGCACGCCGAGCAATTGCAGCTCGACGAGGCGCAGATCAAGGAAGCCGTCAAGACGTGGTGCGATGGCCGCCGCTATTGGGCCAGCATGGTCGAGGACGCGCCGCGCGTGGACTTGAACGGCGAACCCGCCGGCGCCGTGACGGCCAACGAAGCACGTCACGCCAAGCGCATGGCATCGCGCAATGCGTCCCGCAATGCCGCACGCGCACGGGCCGAGAAAAAGGCGCAGACGTCTGCCGAGCAGACGCCGGCTGCTGACGCTGCGCCTGACACGCAAGCTGCCGACGTCACGTCCGCAGACGTGAAAGCGGCGGACGTGAAAGCCGCGGACTCGAAAGCCGCGGACTCGAAAGCCGCAGGTTCGACGCCTGCAGACGTCACGCCCACTGACGTCACGCCAGAAGACGTCAAGCCCGCAGACGTCAAGCCCCACGCGGCCGAATACGCCCGCCATTAGCATATCAGGCCGGCGCCTGGCCGGGACCCCGGTCCCCGGCCGGGCGCAGGCCTTTCTGCATCTACCCGGCAGAATCTAGTCCGCCGACTCCAGCGCCGTCAGCGCCTGCTTGATGTAGTCCATGCCCTTGTCCGAATAGGACAGCGTCATGGCCTGCTGGTGACCCGCTTCATCCATCTTCAGCAAGGACTTACGCAGGATCTCGACGATCTTGTCTTCGTGGGCCGGGTAAAAGGCTTCGTACTGGTATTGCAGGAACACCAGGCACAGCGCGTTCTCCATGACCTGCACGTCCGGATCCTGTTTGATCCCCTGCTTCATCAAAATCGCCGCCACGCGCTCGCAATCGTCTTGCGGGTAGCCCGCTTCCTTCATGATCTCCTGCGCGATGCCGGCATGATGACGTGCTAGCGCCTTGCGCCACGTCAGGTAGCCGATGCGGCCTTCAGGATAGCTGGCGCGCGTGATCTCCCAGCGGCCGATGTGCTGGCACCGGGATGCCAGGATCAGCGGCTCGGACGCATAAGGCGCCAGCTTCATGACCCATTCGTGCAGCTTCTGCGCAAGAAACAGCTCCTGCGGACAGGATTCGCCTTCCCAGGTAAACGTGTTGGGGTCGGCGGCGTTGTAGTCGTCGAAACGGCGCAGGGTCTGCTGCAGGCGGTCGTTCATGGGGTGGCGTCTTCGGAAAGACCGGCGCGCGTGGGCCGGTGCGGAAATTGACAGGCGGAAAGGAGCCCATCATACCTGCGGCATCAGGCGCCGTGCGCCGTCTATGCCGTTTCGCGCTCGCGGCCAGGCGACGAGTCATGCCCGCGCCCGGCGCCTATCGCGGCAAGGCGGGCGCGGGCGTGAGCGGCCCAACGGGCATCTGACCCGGCCGGGGCGGCATCGGCGGCAACCATGTCCGGGTGGGCGCCTTCAGCCCAGGCTGATCCTGCGGCCGCGCGGGCGTTGCCGCAGGTGGCGGATAGCGGGAGCCCGGGCATGACGTACCGAGGCAATCCCGATTGATCTTGCCCGGGTCCACGATGCGCGGGCAATCGGTGCCCAGGCATGTATCCGGCACGACGCGCGCGGATGCGGGGGGAGGCGGCACGGTCGGAAGCGGATCGCGCGCCAGCGCAGGCGCGCTTGCCAGAGCCGATAACGCGCCCACTGCCGCCAACACCACCGCCGCGAACATGGATTTCATTGATGGTGCTCCACGGAAATCGGTCCAGGCCGAAGCCTGGACGCGATTCCAGTGTGCTCCCGATTCCCCGCCCCTAGCAAGACGGAGAATCGGTGGCCAAACCCGATCAGTCCAGGCGGATGTCGGTGCTGGCCACGACCTTGGCCCAGCGGGCGCGCTCGCTGCTGAAGAACTGTGCAAGCTCGGCCGGGCTCTTGGTGACGATCTCGGCGCCCTGCTCGTTCAATTGCGCCGTGACGTCCGGCTGGGTGACGATCTGCGCCATCAGCGCCTGGAGCTGGGCCGCCACGGGGTCAGTCATGTTGGACGGGGCCATCACGCCTTGCCACGTGCCGGACTCAAAGCCCTTCACGCCCTGCTCCGAGATGGTGGGGATGTCCGGCACCAGCTTCATGCGCTCGCTCTTGGAGATCGCGATCGCGCGCAGCTTGCCGGACTTGATGTGCGGCAGCGTGGCCAGCAGGCCGTTCATGATGATCTGCGTCTGGCCGCCAATGGTGTCGGTGACCGCCTGCGATCCGCCCTTGTACGGCACGTACTCCCATTGCGCGCCGGTGGCCTGCTGAACCGCGACAGCCGCCAGGTGCGGAGCGCTGCCGATGGCGGTGACGGCAAAGTTGATGCGCTCTTTCTTGGACAGCTCGACCAGATCCTGCACGGTCTTGGCCTTCACGTCGGGATGCACGGCCAGCACGTGCGGCGAGTACGCCAGCATGCCCACGGCGCGCAGGTCCTTGGACGGATCAAAGGTCAGCTTGGTGTAGACGGACGGGCTGATCGCCAGCGCGCCGACGTCGCACAGGAGGACCGTGTGGCCTTCCTGCGCCGACTGCACCACCAGGCCGGCGCCCAGGTTGCCGTTGGCGCCAGGCTTGTTCTCGACGACGACGGTCTGCTTGAGCACTTCGGCCAGGCGGGGCGCCAGGATGCGCGCGATGATGTCCGACGAGCCGCCGGGCGGGTAAGGCACGACAATGCGCACGGGCCGCGTCGGCCATTGCGCCGATTGGGCCCATGCCGGCACCAGGGGCGTCAGGCAAAGCGCCGCGGCGCTGCCCAGAAACTGTCTCTTGCTCGGGTTCATGCTGTCTCCACACTGTTTGGTATGTGTGTTGAAGTGTCCCGCGGCCTGGTGCGGCCGCGGTGGGGATGTGCCTATGCCGCGCCGCGGGTCTCCACGTACAGGGCATAGAGCGAATGGCTGCTCGCCATGAAAAGGCGGTTGCGCTTGGCGCCGCCGAAGCAAAGATTGGCGCAGCGTTCCGGCAGGCGGATGTGGCCAATTGCCTTGCCGGCGGGATTGAAGACCATCACGCCGTCCAGGTCTTCGGATTTGGCGTCGGGCGATCCGTTGCTGCCCCAGCCGCACCACAGGTTGCCGGCCTCGTCGCACTTGATGCCGTCGATGGCGCCGGGTCCCTGCGCGTCGACGTGCACACGCTTGTTCGACAGCGCGCCTTCCGCGCTCACGTCGAAGGCCCAGATCACGCGGTTGGGCTGGTGGCGCGATTCGACGATGTACAGCACTTTCTCGTCGGGCGAGAAGCACAGGCCGTTGGGGCCGGCCAGATCGGCAAGGGCCAGCGTCACGCGGCCGTTGGCGGGATCGATGCGATAGACGGAATGCGGCAGTTCGGGCGTGGCCTTGTCGCCTTCCCAGTGCCCGCCGATGCCGAAAGGCGGATCGGTGAACCAGATGGCGCCATTGCGCTGGCAGACGATGTCATTCGGTGAATTGAAGGGCTTGCCGTCAAAGCGGTCCGCCAGCACCGTGATGCTGCCGTCGTATTCCGTGCGCGTGACGCGGCGAGTCAGATGTTCGCAGGCCAGCAGGCGGCCCTGACGGTCCCGGGCGAGCCCGTTGCTGAAGTTGGACGGATGGCGGAACACGCTGGTTTCGCCAGTGGTTTCGTCCCAGCGGATGATGCGGTTGTTGGGAATGTCCGAGGCGAGCAGATAGCGCCCGTCCCCAAACCACACCGGACCTTCCAGCCAGCGGAAACCGGTTGCCAGCTGCTCCACGCTGCTGCTGTAGATGCGGAACTTGGCGAATTCCGGGTCCAGGATCCGGACCGAGGGATCCGGGTAGCGCTGCTGCGGGGTAAAGCTGAAAGACTGCGCGTGCACGAGACTGGCGGGGGCCAGTGCAAGCGCGGCGCCCAGCAGCCGGCGCCGGCCGGCCTGGACTTGCGGGTCAATTTCCATCGGCTGTCTCCTCTCGGTGGTTTTATTCTGCGATGGCACTACGGACGGATTGGGTCCCCGATCAGGTCACGGGGCCCGGGTTGAACAGCGCCAGGGCGTTGTGCAGCTTGAGCTTTTCCGCACAGGTCTGCTTCTTGCCGCTGGCCACGTCCAGCATCATTTGAAAGAGCTGCCAGCCCACTTGCTCGATCGAGGCCTGGCCGGTGGCGATGACGCCGGCATCGACGTCCATCAGGTCATGCCAGCGGCGAGCCAGCGCCGAGCGCGTGGCGACCTTGATGACCGGCACCTGCGCCAGCCCGTAGGGCGTGCCGCGGCCGGTGGTGAAGATGTGCAGGTTCATGCCGGCGGCGAGTTGCAGCGTGCCGCAGATGAAGTCGCTGGCGGGCGTGGCCGCAAAGATCAGGCCCTTGCGCGTCAGACGGTCGCCGGGCGACAGCACGCCATGGATAGGCGACGAGCCCGACTTGACGATCGACCCCATGGCCTTTTCGACGATGTTCGACAGGCCGCCCTTCTTGTTGCCGGGGCTGGTGTTGGCGCTGCGATCGGCCATGCCGCGCTGCAGGTACGCGTCGTACCAGGCCATTTCGCGGATCAGCGCGTCGGCGACTTCGGGCGTTTCGGCGCGGGCGGTCAGCTGGTCGATGCCGTCGCGCACCTCGGTGTTCTCGGAGAACATCACCGTGCCGCCGGCGCGCACCA
>CBHWAL010000297.1:0-6215 GCA_966111495.1 uncultured Achromobacter sp.
GGCTTCATCCCAATCACCTGCGCCACGCCCATCATCATGGCCCACCCCATGTGCTTCTACGGCAAGCAGGGCCTGGATGTTGAAGTCGTCAAGACCGCCGGCTGGGCACTCATCCGCGACAAGGCAATGTCCGGCGAATACGACGCTGCCCACATGCTCTCGCCCATGCCGCTCGCCATCTCGATGGGGGTCGGCGCCAGCCGCGCCGTGCCGTGGACCATGCCCGCCGTCGAGAACATCAACGGCCAGGCCATCACGCTGTCCATGAAACATAAGGACCGGCGCGATCCGAAGGACTGGAAGGGATTCAAGTTCGCCGTCCCCTTCGACTACTCCATGCACAACTACCTGTTGCGCTACTACCTGGCGGAACACGGCCTGGATCCAGACACCGACGTGCAGATCCGCTCCGTGCCGCCGCCCGAAATGGTGGCCAACCTGCGCGCCGACAACATCGACGGATTCCTTGCGCCCGACCCCGTCAACCAGCGCGCCGTGTACGACGGTGTCGGCTTCATTCACACCCTGTCCAAGGCCATCTGGGACGGCCACCCCTGCTGCGCGTTCTCCGCCAGCAAGGAGTTCGTCACCACCATGCCCAACACCTACCAGGCCCTGCTGAAAGCCATCATCGAAGCCACGGCCTACGCCCGCAATCCCGCCAACCGCAAGGAAATCGCCACCGCCATCGCCGCGCCGAATTACTTGAACCAGCCCGTCACGGTGGTGGAACAGGTGCTGACTGGCACCTACGCCGACGGCTTGGGCAAAGTGCTCACCGATCCCAACCGCATCGACTTCGATCCCATGCCGTGGCAGTCGTTCGCCGTGTGGATCCTGACGCAGATGAAGCGATGGGGCCAGGTCAAGGGCGACGTCGACTACCAGAAGATCGCGAGCGACGTGTTCCTGGCGACCGACGCCGTGCGCCTGATGCGCGAGGCCGGCCTCACCCCGCCCGCGGAAACGGCCAAGACGTTCAGCGTCATGGGCAAGCCCTTTGACCCGAGCCAGCCCGAGGCCTACCTCGCCAGCTTCAAGATCCGGAGGACCTGATGGGGTCCGTGCAACACTGGCGGGCCACGTTCCTGTCCCTCGCCCTGTTCCTGGCGTTCCTGCTTCTCTGGCACGCCGCCACCCGCTCCGACGCGGGTGAGGCGACGGTGGACCCGGCCTACGCCGCGCTGGTCGGCAATGCCGCGGCCAGCGGGTCCAAGACGCCGTTTCCCGGCCCGGCCGAAGTCGGGGTGCAGCTATGGCAGCACCTGAAGGACCCCTTCTATGACCGCGGGCCGAACGACAAGGGCATCGGCATCCAGCTTAGATACTCCGTGGCGCGGGTGCTGACGGGCTTTGGCCTTGCCGCGCTCGTGGCGATACCGCTGGGATTTCTGATCGGCATGTCCCGAACGGTGTACCGCGCGTTCGACCCATTCATCCAGGTGCTCAAGCCGATCTCGCCGTTGGCCTGGATGCCGCTGGCGCTCTACACGATCAAGGACGCCAATACCTCAGCCGTCTTCGTGATCTTCATCTGCTCGCTGTGGCCCATGCTGGTGAACACCGCGTTCGGCGTAGGCGCCGTGCGGCAGGACTGGCTGAACGTGGCGCGCACGCTGGAAGTGTCGCGGCTGCGCACGGCGCTGCAGGTCATCCTGCCCGCCGCCGCGCCCACCATCATGACCGGCATGCGCATCTCGGTCGGCATTGCGTGGTTGGTGATCGTCGCGGCCGAGATGCTGATCGGCGGCACCGGCATCGGCTACTTCGTCTGGAACGAGTGGAACAACCTGTCCATCTCCAACATCATCTGCGCCATTGTCTTCATTGGCCTGATCGGCATGCTGCTGGACAACCTGCTGGCGCGCGCCGCCCGGCTGGTGAGCTATCGGGAGTAACGCGCATGAGCCAATCTTTCCTGCAGGTCCAAGGGCTAGGCAAGCGCTACCCGGGGCGCGACGGCCGTCCGCAGCCGCCCGTGTTCGAGAACATCGACTTCAAGATCGACAAGGGCCAGTTTGTCTGCGTCATCGGCCACTCCGGCTGCGGCAAGACCACCATCCTGAACGTGCTGGCCGGTATCGACGACAGCAACGAAGGCATCGTCATCATGGACGGCCGCCAGATCGCGGGTCCATCGCTGGAGCGCGGCGTCGTGTTCCAGGCGCACGCGCTGCTGCCGTGGCTGACGGCGCTGCAAAACGTGGAATTCGGCGTGCGCTCGCGCTGGCCGGCCTACAGCCGTGAACAAGTACGCGCTCACAGCCAGCGCTACCTGGACATGGTCGGGCTGGGCCATGCCGCCAGCAAGAAGCCGTGCGAACTGTCCGGCGGCATGAAGCAACGCGTCGGCATCGCCCGCGCCTTTGCCATTCAGCCCAAGATGCTGCTGCTGGACGAGCCCTTTGGCGCACTGGACGCGCTGACACGCGGCGCCATCCAGGACGAGCTGCGCGCCATCGTCCAGGAAACCCGCCAGACCGTTTTCATGATCACGCACGATGTCGACGAGGCCATCCTGCTGTCCGACCGCATCCTGCTCATGAGCGCGGGCCCCTACGCCCGCATCGCCGAATCCGTCACCGTGGACCTGCCGCGCGACCGCACGCGCGCCAGCCTGCATCACGAACCCCGTTATTACGACATCCGCAACCATCTCGTCGACTTCCTGGTCGACAAGGCCCATCACAAGGAGTGAATCACCATGATGTCCCGCGCTGAAGTCACAGAACTCGTCGTCACCCGCAAGCTGGAAAAAAAGCTCTCGTGGGGCGCCATCGCCGAAGCCGTCGGCCAGAGCAAGGAATGGACCACCGCCGCGCTGCTGGGCCAGATGACCATGACCGAGGAGCAGGCGCTGGCTGCGGCCCGCGTGCTGGACCTGCCGGCGGACGCCGTCGTGCAGCTTCAGGTCGTGCCGTACAAGGGCTCGCTGCCGTCCACGG
Organism: uncultured Achromobacter sp.; assembly: GCA_966111495.1. GTDB lineage: Bacteria > Pseudomonadota > Gammaproteobacteria > Burkholderiales > Burkholderiaceae_B > Achromobacter. The sequence continues at coordinate 2,946 of CBHWAL010000297.1, forward strand.
TTCCGACCGATCCGCTGATCTACCGCTTCTATGAACTGATCAACGTCTACGGCACCACCTTCAAGGCGCTTATCAATGAAGAGTTCGGTGACGGCATCATGAGCGCCATCGACTTCAAGATGGACCTGTCGCGCGAGGCCGACCCCAAGGGAGACCGCGTGCAGATCGTGATGAGCGGCAAGTTCCTGCCGTACAAGACGTACTGATGCGGCCAAGGCGGGGGATGGGCCCGACCCAGCCCCGCCCCAGCCCCGACTCGGCCTCAGCCTTCGGCAGCCAGCTCTTCCCAGCCCAGTTCGCGGGTACGCTCCAACGTCACCGTGACCTGGGCCGCCGCTTCGCGCACCGCCTCGATGAGGTCCTGCCCGTTCAGCAGCCGCGACGCGACGCCCGCCATGAACACGTCGCCCGTGCCGTGCACCGACGGCGGAATGGCGATCTCGGGGTGCGTCACCACCGTGGCGTCGTCGCGCGTCACGGCCACCAGTTGCAGCGTGCCGGGCGCGGCGGCCATCGGCGCGGCGCGGGTCGCGACGATCCATTGCGGCCCGCGGGCGATGAGCTCGCGCGCCGCGGCCACCACCTCGTCCACGGACGACAACGGCCGCCCGACCAGCAATTCCAGTTCGAAATGATTGGGCGTCATGCCCTCGGCCAGGGGCACCAGCAGATCCCGGTATTGCGCGACCAGTCCTTCGTTCACGTAGAGCCCATCATTGCGGTCGCCCATCACGGGATCGATGAACACCCGCAGTTCCGGACGCGACGCCCGCACGGCCGATAGCCATTGCGCCAGCAGATTCGCCTGCCCCGGCTGCCCCAGATACCCGCAGACCACCGCGCGCGCCACCTGGCTTACGCGCCGTTCGTTCAACCCTTGAAGCAGGCCCTCGAACCAGTCCAGCGGCACCGCCCCGCCATGCAGCGTCGGATAGTGCGGCGTGTTGCTCAGGATGACGGTCGGCAGCGCAATCGCACGCAGTCCCGCCTTGCGGAACACCGGCATCGCGGCGTTGTTGCCGACATAGCCATAGACAACCTGGGACTGAATCGAGACAACATCCACCTGCGCGGTGCGGGCGGGCAGCGCTGCGCCTGGGGCGGGGGCAGCGGATAGTGCGGTCATACGGAGTGCTCCTGGGGTGGGCTTGAAGCGAGGACACGGCTGCGATGCCGGCTGTCGGCGGATGCGCATTATTCTAGTCCGCTGCCGCCGTGCCCTGGCCCCTGGGCCGCCACCCCGCCTGCCGTCAACCTTCTCCCGGCCGACACCCCACCAGCCACCCCGCCCCCTCCTGCACCGCATGCGCAATGCCAGCCAGGTGCTGATCAAAGGGATAGGCCAGCGCCGCCACGATCCGGCACTGCCCGATGCGCGGATGCGCCGCATTGAGCAGATACTGCACCCCGCCCGCCGGCGACGGCACGCACAGCAGCAAGGCGTCGCCCTGCGCCAGCCAGGCGTTTCCGGCCGCGCGCGTGGCCAACGTATCTGTCCGCCAGTGGACCGGCGCCTGCACGTCGGCCACCGTTGCGCGCGGCGCCTCGATCTCCAGCAAAACGTAATGGCGCGGCAAGCTGCGCGGATGTTCGGCCTCGGCATGCGCCAGCCGGGCGAACACGGCCGCTGCCGGCGAGGCGTCAAGCGTCAGGACCGGCGCGCCGGCGTAGTGCCAGCGGCCTGCGGGCCGGGCCCGCGGCATCAGGTCTTCGCTGTTGCTCAACCGCCAGAGCCGAATCATGGGCCGTTTCCTTCGTCGATGTCGATGAGCCATTGCTCGATCGCCTGCGCGTGCTGGCCGAACTGGGCCAGCAGCAACGGCACACGGCCATGCAGCCGTCGCTTGGGCTGGCACAGCCACAGATGGGCAAGGTCGCGATCGCCAAACACCAGCTCGGCCAGCCACGCGACCCGCAACGCCCGGTGCAGAATGCGCAGGTCGGCCAGATCCAGGCCGCGCTCGCGGGCCGCATCCTGCCGCAGTCCGCGCTCGTCCGCCGGCATCAGCGGAAACCAGTCCCGCGTGCGCGCGGCAAACGTGACGCGCAGGGCGCGCAGCAGGGCCGCCGCGCAATGCATGGTGTTGGGCGGGCCCGCCCAGCCCAGCGCCTGCTCCAGCCGAGTGTCCAGCGCGTGCGTGACCGGCGTGGACAGAACCGCCTCCGCCGCGCCGGTCTGGGTGTCAGGGTGCGCGCGCGACGGCAGGCTTGGCGGATTGCCCTGCTGCGGATTGGTCCAATGCGGCATTGAGCGCCGCGCCATCGATGCTGACGGTGCCGGCATTCAACAAGCCCTCCAGATAGGCCCGCGCGGCCAGTTCCTGACGTTGGGTGCGCAGTGCCTCGCGCAACGCTTCCTTGACCTGCTCGAATGGCGTGACGCTGGCGGCGCGCACGTCCGACAGCTTCAGAATGTGCAGTCCCGCCGCCGAGCGAACGGGGTCGCTCACCTGGCCGGCTTTCAGCTTTTCAACCACCGGGCGCATTTCGGGCGTCAATTGCGTCAACGGTGCATAGCCGATGTCGCCCCCTTGTTCGCGGGTGGTTGCATCGCGCGAATACTCGCGCGCCAGCGCCGCGAAATCGCCCTTGGGCGCCTGCGCGCGCTTGACCAGGTCCTGCGCCTGCTTGCGCGCGGCGGCCAGGGCCTGGTCATCGCCCGGGGCGACGGGCAGGAAGATCTGGCTGATCCGGTACATCGCCGGTTGCGTCAGTTGGGGTTTGGCGCGCTCGTAGGCGTCCTGCAGCTCCGCCGCGGCGGGATAGTCGTCGGGCGCACGGCTGACCGATTCCAGATAGGTCTGCATCACGATCCGCTCTTGCGCCGCCTGGAATGCGCGCTGCAGTTCGGGCTTGTCCTGCCAGCCCTGCGCGCGCGCCTGCGCCACCAGGGCCTTCTCGGCCAGCCGGGCGCGCAGCCATTGGTCCAGCGCCGCGCGATTGTCCTTCAGCTGCGCCAACGATTGCAGCGGCAGCGCCTCCAACTGGCGCGCCAGCTCGTCACGGTCCACCTGCACGGCGCCCAGCGTCGCAACGGCCGGGCCCGTGGCCGGCGCGGCGGCGGCACCGCCTGCCGGGGCGGCGCCTGTCTTGGATGCGGCGGGCGATCCCGCGGCGGGCGATCCCGCGGCCGGCGAACCCGCGGCGGGCGTCCCCGCTGCCGGCTTCGCGGCCGCCGCGGCCGCTGCCGTTTGGCTGCTTTTCGCATCCTTGCCGCCAATCAGCCCCACCGCGCCGGCCACCACCGCGTGGGTCAGGTCTGCCCCGGGC
>CBHWAL010000298.1:0-6212 GCA_966111495.1 uncultured Achromobacter sp.
AAGTTTTGCCGCTAGAATTCCGTCGCAGACAGGTTGGACATCCGGCCAACCACCGGAAAGCTTCATTGGCGCGGGAGGTTCAATGGCAATCAAGGCCGTGGCATTCGACGTATTCGGAACCTTGGTCAACATAGAACGGCCGACCCGACCGTTCCGCAAGCTGGTCAGGCTGCTGCACGAGGCGGGCCGCCCGCGCCAGCGCGACGACGGCATTCGTGCGATGAGCAACGCGATCGACCTGAAGCAGACCGCCCGTCTGTTTGGCGGAATGATCAGCGACGCGGACTTGAGCGCGCTTGAAGACGAACTGCGCGAAGAGATCCAGTCGATCACGCTTTTCGCTGACGCCGCGCCGACGCTGCTTGCATTGAAGGAGCGCGGCATCAAGGTCGCGCTTTGCTCGAATCTGGCCGCGCCATATGGGCCGCCGGTGCTGGACTTGCTGCCCTTCCAACCGGACTTCTGCGCGTGGTCGTATGAGGCCGGGGCGGTCAAACCGCAGGCCGAAATCTACCAATATCTTTGCAATGGCATTGCGTGCAACCCCGATGAAGTCTTGATGATCGGCGACACCATCGAGGCCGACATGCTCGGGCCACGGCGATTCGGCATGCACGGCTATCACCTGGACCGGCACGCAACGACGGCAAGTTCCGCGGAGTCCGTGCGATCGCTTAGCGATGTGCTTACGCTGATGGCCGCGCGCCATTGAGTATGAGACGACAGTAGGCAATGCGGCGGCCCTACACGCCCCACCGACGCCACGCCTAGCCAGATCGGCTGCATCACCTGGTATGGCACACCCGCCGCTTACGCACCCGGGCTGCTGTCCACGTAGACCAGCCCGGCTGCCACCAGCTTTTTGCGCATCTCGTAGATATCCAGCCCCAGTTCCCCGGCGGCCAGCCGCTTGCGCTTGTCCGCCTCGTTGCGCAGGCGCGCGTCGCAGGCGTCCGCCACTTGCACGGCACGCTCGCGCGGCACGATGCACACGCCGTCATCGTCGGCAACGACGATATCTCCGGGCTGCACGAGCGCTCCCGCGCACACGACCGGTACGTTCACCGACCCGGGCGTTGCCTTGACCGTGCCCCGGGCGGACACGCACTTGGACCACACCGGAAACTGCATGTCTTTCAGTGCTGCAACATCGCGGCAGCCTGCGTCGATCACCAGCCCCTGCACGCCGCGTGCGCGCATCGAGGTGGCGAGCAGCTCTCCGAACATCCCGTCCTCGCTCGACGACGCGCAGGCCACGACGACGATATCCCCCGGACGGCAGAGTTCGATCGCAACGTGCAGCATCCAGTTGTCACCCGGCTGCGCCAGCACCGTGACGGCGCTTCCTGCGATGGAAGCGCCGGCGTACACGGGCCGCAGGTAGGGTTGCAGCAGACCGGTGCGCTGTTGCGCTTCGTGCGCGGTGGCGACGCCGGCAGACGCCAGGCGTGCGATGACCGTGCTGTCGGCGCGGTCGATGTTCCTGACGGCGATGCTCATGCCAGCTCGCCGGTGACTTGCGGGAACACGCGCTGGTAGCCTTCTGCGTACTTGATCTTCAGGTTCGAGTTGCGCGATGCCTGCACGCCGCGCTGCAAGGCAACGCGGGTGTAGTACTCCCACAGGTGTTCCTGCGCGGCCATGGTTTCGAAGGCACGGCGTTTCTGGTCCCAGACCTCGGAGATATCCAGCAGGACTTCGGGCTTCCACTCGCACTGCTCGGGCTGATGGGGCTCGAACAGGAACACGGGCGGCGCGCCCAGCACCGTTTGTTCGGGATGATGCCCGTGCGCCTGCGCGATCACGCGGGCTTCCTGCGCGACGTGCGTGGCAAGCGGATGATCGAAGTTGTAGGGGTCCTTCTGCGAATGCGTCAGCACGAATTCCGGCTGCAGTTCGCGGTACACATCCACCAGTTCAAAAAGCGCTTCGTCCGACACGCGCAGCGGATAGTCGCCGCAGTCCATGAACCGGATGTCGGCGCCCAGGATGTCGGCTGCCAGGCGCGCTTCGTCGCGGCGGTCGGCCTTGACCCGCTCCAGCGTCATGCCCGGCTGCTTCCACAGCTTGGCGGATTCGCCGCGTTCGCCGAACGACAGGCAGACCACGGTCATTTTCCAGCCGCGTTTGGCGTACAGGGCAATGGCGCCGCCTGCTCGCCAGACAAAGTCCGCGGAGTGCGCGCTGACCACCAGGCCGTTCTTTTGCCGTTCCATTTCAATTCCTCTATGCATGATTGCCGGCCGGACCCGCCCGTGCGGCCCGGTGCCGGCGCGAACGCGGTCAATCAGCCTTGATGCCCGCGTCCTTGATGACCTTGGTCCACTTGGTGGTTTCTGCCGCGACGAACTGGCCGAACTGCTTGTCCGTGCCAGGCGTGACAACCGCGCCCATCTCGCCGAAGCGCTGCTTTACGGCAGGGTCCTTCAATGCGGCTTGAAGCGCGGCGTTCAGCTTTTCCGTGACCTCGGGCGGCAAATCCTTGGGGCCGATCAACCCCCACCACACCGTGGCCATCGCGCCCGGCAGGCCTTGCGACACCACCGTGGGCACCTCGGGCAGCATGCTTGCCGGCTCGTCGTCCAGCACGGCCAATGCGCGCAGTTTGCCCGCCTTCACGTGCGAGACGACTTCCAGCGGGTTGATGGACATGAAGGAAATCCGCTGCCCCAACAGGTCGGTGACCGCAGGCGAGCCGCCCTTGTACGGCACATGCAGCGCCTTCATGACGCTCTCGCGCTAGAGCAGTTCGCTGGCCAGGTGGCCGGAGCTGCCGTTGCCGGCCGACGCGTAGGTCAGCTTGTCGGGATGCGCGCGGCCATAGTCCGTCAGGTCCTTCAAGGTCTTGAATGACGATTCGACCGGCACCACCACGGCCAGCGGCGCGTATCCGATCGCGCCCACCGGGGTGAAGTCGTGCGCGGGATCGAAGGTCAGCTTGGAGAACAGCGCACCGTTCGCGGCCAGCGTGTTCGACGCGGTCAGCAGCGTGTAGCCGTCTGCCGGGGCGCGCGCCACGGTGTCCATGCCGATATTGGTGGCCGCCCCGGGCCGGTTTTCGACGATGATCGTCTGCTTCAGCGCATCACCCATTTTCTGGCTGACGAGGCGGGTGACGATGTCCACGCCACCGCCAGCGGCATACGGCACCACGATGCGGATCGGCTTGTCGGGGTAGTTGGCCTGCGCGGCGGCCGGCAGCGGGGCCATCACAGCGGCGATCAGTGCGCCCACGCCTGCGGCGGCGGCAAACGTGCGGCGGGGCCGGAAGGGCTTGAATGCCTTCATGGTTGTCTCCTGTGTCGTTATACGTATCGGTATGGCGGCATGATGCGCGGCGTACACTCATATCGTCCAATACCGTTTTTCAAGACCATCTATTTGCTTTTCAAATCAATATGGATTTCCGCCAACTGCGTTACTTCGTCGCCGTCGCCGAGGAACTGAGCTTTAGCCAGGCCGCGCGCCGGCTGCACGTCAGCCAGCCGCCGCTCAGCCTGCAAATCAAGGCGCTGGAAGAAGAACTCGGGGCGCCGCTCCTGACGCGCACGAGCCGCAGCGTGGAACTGACGCAGGCGGGCGCGCTGTTCCTGGACCAGGCGCGCCGCGCGCTGGCCCACCTTGAACGCGCCGGCGAAGTCGTGCGGCAATCGGCGCTGGGAGAAACCGGGGAGATCCGTGTGGCGTTCACCGCATCGGTGCCGATGTTCGACGCCTTTCCCCGCATCGTGCATGCCTTTCGCACGGACTTTCCCGGCGTGGGCGTGGACCTGAGCCATCAGTCAACGGGCCAGCAATTGCGCGCACTGGCTTCGAAGGACATCGACGTGGGATTTCTGCGGCCATCCATCCTGTTCGTGCCGCCGCCCGACATCGCGACGCTGCCGCTGTGGAAAGACCGCCTGATGGCTGCCCTGCCGCAATCGCATCCGCTGGCGCGCCGCAACACGCCGCTTTCGATGACGGACCTGGCGGACGAATCCTTCATCCTGTTCCCGCGCGGGCTGGGCTGCGGCCTGTTCGACCACGTGGGCGTGCTGGCCAACCGGGCAGGCTTCGCTCCGCAAGTCGGCCAGGAGGCGCGCGAAGGCGCGACCATCATCGGTCTGGTCGCGGCAGGGATGGGCGTTTCGATCCTGCCCGATACCTACATGAAAACGGGCATTCCCGGCGTGGCCTATCGCGAACTGGATACGCCTGACGCCCAAAGCCAGGTCCTGCTGGCGTATCGTTCGGAAGACGGCTCCCCGCTGGTGCAGCGGTTTCGCGAGACCGCCCAGGCCACGCAGTAATCGGCGCAAGGCGGATCCGCAGCGGTCATTGAAAGGCCCACGCCATGACCTTCCGCCTTTTCACGCTCACCCTCTTCGCCATGCTGGCGTTCGCCGGCAACTCCCTGCTGTGCCGGATCGCGCTCAAACAGACGACGATCGACCCTACGACTTTCGTCGCCATCCGCATCGTGTCGGGCGCGTTGATGCTGTGGCTGGTGTTGGCGCTACGCCGGCAGTCCACGCGTCTGGAGGGCACATGGGCGGGAGCCCTGGCGCTGCTGGCGTATGCGATGGCGTTTTCGTATGCCTACACGCACATTCCCGCAGGCACGGGCGCGCTGCTGTTGTTTGGCGCGATTCAGATCAGCATGATCCTGTACGGCCTGACGATCGGCGAGCGGTTGTCGCCGCTGCAATGCGCTGGCATGGCGTTGGCGGTGACCGGGCTGGTCGCGTTGATGCTGCCCAGCGCGGATGCGCCGCCGGTGTTCTACGGCTTTCTGATGATCCTGTCCGGCGTGGCGTGGAGCATCTACTCGCTGCTGGGCCGGGGTGCGAAGAATCCGGCCGCTGCGACCGCGGGCAATTTCATTCGCGCGGCGCCGGTCGCGTTGGCGCTGCTGCTTGCGCAATTTGTCATGGCAAATGTCCGAATAGATATCCCCGGAGCGATCTACGCGGTGGCGTCGGGTGCCGTGACGTCAGGCCTCGGCTATATCCTTTGGTACGCCGCGCTCAAACAACTGAACGTAACGCGGGCCGCCACCGTGCAGCTCAGCGTGCCGATGCTGGCGGCGCTAGGCGGAACGCTGTTCCTGGATGAACCGCTGACGGCGCTGCTGGTGGCGGCGTCGGCGCTGGTGCTGGCGGGTGTGTCGCTGGTGATCGTGGCCAAGCGGCGGGCTTAAATCCGGACACAAAAAAAGCGGACCGCCCATCCAGGCGATCCGTGAAAAACACGAGCCACTCCGGCAAGCGGCCCGCAAACCCAGTCCCGCACCGGGACGGATACTCAAATTCAGAACATCACACGCTATCCAGCGCGGCCCGGTCCACGCTTGCCGCCGCCGCTGCCGCGTCCTTCATCTCTTCGATGAAGACAGGGGCGCACAACCCGGCCACAACGGCCGCCAAGTCCGGGTCGATGTCGTCATAAGCATGGCGCCCGGCCAGCATGTTCAGCGAACCGATCACACGTCCCTCATGCCGAACCGGAATGTTGAACGCCGACTGCAGCCCGCGCTCGATCAGCATAGGGGCCTCGGAGAACACGGTGCGCACGTCGTCTTCGTTGCTGGCGACGTACAGGCGCCCTTCTTCGAGGACCAGCCGGGACCACGGACCGTTGCCGGTGGCCTTGAAGCCGCCCAGCGGGCTGATGCTTTCGTCCGACGTATGCAGACGCTTCATCAGCCGGTGGTCCTGCAGGTACAGCAGCGCGGTGAACAGCTTGTGGCCAAAGCAGGCGTGAAGCAGGTTGGAGATCACGCCCCACTGCGCCTGCCGGTCCGCAGCCAGCGCCAGATCGCGCGCGTGCCCGGCCAGCGGCCGGAATGCGGAGGCCTTCGTCATGCGTTGATCTCCTCAAGCACGACGCCACGCGTGTTCTTGCCGTAGAACAGGATGCCCAGGCCGCCGACCAGCAGAATGGCGGTCATCATGGCGAACACACCGCCAAAGCCCAGGACCGGGTACGCCACGCCCACGATGGTCGGCGATGCGATGGAGCCGATGCGGGCGAAGGCCGAGGCCGCACCCATGCCGGTCGCACGGATCGACGTGGGATAGATTTCGGCGGTGTACGTGTACTGGCCGGCGATCACGCCATTCATGCCGAAGGACAGCAGCATGCTCAGCATGATGATCTGTTGCTCGCCGCTGGCCTGCGCCAGGCCCAGCGCGGACAGGCACGACAGCAGCATGTAGGCCAGGATGGTG